>NZ_JARDAL010000052.1:0-24538 GCF_048957595.1 Acinetobacter sp. AS5
TCCCCACTTGTTTTTAAGTGGGGACTAAATTAAGGCTTATAGGATGAATTCATAAGGTGTGTTCAGCGGACGCTTACGCTCAGTCATCGACATGAACCGCTACACCGCCCTTTGCTCACATGTGGAGGGTGAAAACTTGCCGTTATGCGCTCAATTTCGTGTACTTAAATATATCTTTGGTGTGCATGGTCTAAGCGCACTTAAAAATTACAAAGAAGTTGAACACATTGACGAAGCCTTTTTGAAAAAACACTTCCTACGCATGATGAACTATGACTTTGAAGCAGTCATATACCTTGCTATGGTCGGCATGCGCGAACTTATCTTAGAAGCTGATGCTTTTGACCATGACGGCGAACAAAACACCCAAAATGAGCTTAAACAAGCATTCCAATACGTTTCAGAAAATGACGTTCGTAATTTTGCTTATGTCACTCACATGGGCTATTCAGAAAAGTATTTCAACTGGAATATCATTCGCCACCAGTCTAAAGATGAAGCGGATAATCCCCTCACCTTTTGGTTATTTAAGAATGCAATGTATTCACTATTTTTCAACTTAGCCAATCGGGAATAATGCCCCAACTCATTAAGAGTATTTAAGTCCGAACTTAAGTACTCTTTTTTTTGCATTAGAAAAATAGACCGGTATATACGCTGTCTAAGCATGGCTTAAAACGTATACGATGATTTTAATTGATTAAAATATTTTAAATATCCTTTACGTGTTTTAGGTCGGTTAATTAATTCCAATAAAGTTATTCATTAGTATTTTTTAAATAAAATGACTCTATCGAAAGCAATTGCTTAAAACTTGGAGTCCTCTAATGCATCAACTAGATAAGCTAAATCATTTAAAAAATATTATTAAGCAAGTACCACATGAACGTTTTGATCTGGACAAATGGCGCACGGATTCAAAAACCGAAAATGTGACTTTTGCTCAGCTTTTACTTAGTGATGCTGATTGTTGCGTCATGGGTTGGGCGACAGCTGATGCTACTTTTAGAAGACTTAACTTCATGTTGTTTGACGGCGTTCCCCTTTATGCGCCATTCCGTGCGAATACTGGTGAGCCATTCACTTATGAAGAACTCAAAACAAATGTTGTTTATCGCGGTTCTGAAGCAGTACGTGAGTTTTTTGGACTCAATTATGAAGATGTCGATCATATTATTTTTGAGAGCAACTACGCTTTTGAAGACCCAATCAAAGACGAGATTATTGATCATATCAACCATGTTATTGATCGTGTAAACATCCGTCCACAAGACCTTGACCATTTGTTATCTAGCTCAATTGTTGCACTGGATAAAGAAGTCCGTGAGTTCACTTTAAATGATGATGAAGTCCGTGAAATATCTGTTGTGGTTGATTGCTTCAATAAGTTTTTCCCCGATGGTGCTTATCTTGAGTTTATTGCTACGGTCAACGTACCAGGTGATTGTGATCCACTGGAATATATCGCCAGCAATTACAACATTAAAGAGCCATTAGCTTTCGTTCCTAAGCCGAATGAAGCATTAGAAGAATATCTGGAAACATACCCGATCGAATATCTCATGCATAACTGGCAAGAGGATTTCATTTCGCCGTATGACGAAATCATTAATCAACGTTTAACGCATATCGCATTGCAAAATTTAAATAACGCAAAAGTAGTTCAATAAGGAAACCTACCCATGAAAATTGAAAATCCGCAATTCGTCAGTGCCATCAACGAACTTGGCTTTTACTTGCCACAGCAAGTACAACAGATACCGAACACCACAGAAGCCGGTTTTCGTGTGTATGTGATCGATACAGCAAAACATACCAACATCGAGGCACTAATTAGTGCTATTGAGAATGTCAGTATCACTTCACAGCCCTTTTATTTTCAAGATGATTACGACATGGGCGTGTTTTTTGAGGGATTTAGTTTCTTCTTGCCTATGCTCATTACACAAGACAGTGATGCACCTTTACCACTGTTCTTAATTCAACTGGATTTGTAAGTCCAACAGCGGTACGTGCGCCAGTATGTACCGCTACCCCTTTTGGCACACCGCCTAAAACTTGGAGCAGATATGAACAAAGCAACGACCGTTGAGCGTTTAGAAAAGCTGATTGAGCTAGTGATCGAGGTCATTCCTGATGAAAGCTTTGATTTCGACATTTGGCGTGATTATGACGCAAGCCATACAGAACAACACACCGATTTCTTTTCAGGTTTCACCACTGAAGAATTGTTAGATAAAAATATTGTAGGATGCCTGATTGGTTGGGCTACGTCTGTCGAGTATTTCCAAAATCTAGGTTTCAATTTTCATGGTTCTGTTGGGCCAATCTTCATGTATGAAAAAATACTCAGCAATGAAGAGCTAAAAGATGCGCCTGTTGTCACTGTACCAGTCGTTTACCAGTGGAAAGCAGTACGTGAGTTTTTTGGCATCACTCAGGAAGATGCTTTGGTGATGTTTAGCTATGACAATTACGACCAGGCCAAAATTGATAAGGACACAATGATTCGATTTATTGAACGCATCATCCAAAAATATAAGTAACCACCGAAACGGCGCAATGCCGTTTTGCTAGACGTTATAACCGCTTACGATGATTTTAATTGGTTAAAATATTTTCAATAATTTTAAATTTTGAGAAAAGTTTTTCCCCTGGTACACCCCTCTATACTTAATCCATAGCAAGCAAGGCACAAAGCCTTAAATCTGGAGTAAGTCGAATGAATACAGCGCATAAGTACGATGATCAAGTCATCATCCCAACAATAGCCGGGCAACTGGAGTTGCTGTCTGGTACCGATCTAAACAAAGAACTGGCTGAGCATGTTTTTCATGAAGCACCAGACATCGATCTAAGTATCTATGACATTTTTATTGTCTGCTTAAGTGGCGGTAAGGATTCGATTGCAGCGTATTTGCGCTTACTGGAGGCTGGAGTAGATAAAAGCAAAATTGAGCTTTGGCACCACAAAATTGATGAAGAAAACCAGCCGTTCATGGATTGGGTGTTCATGGAAAACTATACCAAAGCATTCGCTCAGGCATTCGACACACCATTGTACTTCAGTTGGCTCGAGGGCGGTTTCCTTGGCGAAATGCTCAAAGAAAACAGCTACTCAAAACCCCACTTCGTAGAAACACCAGAGGGCTTAATTAAGCTTGAACGCGACAACAACCGCAGTAAACCAGGCACACGCTTGAAGTTCCCACAACAAGCAGCCAGCCTCATGACGCGCTGGTGTTCTTCAGCGTTAAAGATCGATGTCGGACGCAGAGCATTGAACAACCAAGAACGCTTTGACGGCAAGAACATTTGTTTTATCACTGGTGAACGCCGTGAAGAGTCGCCAAACCGCAGTAAGTACAACCAGCTAGAACCGCACCCATGCGACCGTAGAAGCGGTAAGAAAGCAAGACGCGTTGACTGGTGGAAGAACGTGCTTCACTTCACTGAAGAGCAAGTATGGGCGTTACTGGAGAAGTACAAGGTTACGCCACCAGTGCCATATCGCTTAGGTTGGGGCCGTAGCTCATGCATGACCTGTATCTTCAACAGCCCTAAAATCTGGTCAACCATCAGCACCTACTACCCGGAACGCGCTCAGCTGATCGCTGGTTATGAACAAAAGTTTGATTGTACGATCAGTCGCTCAAAGATCGATGTCGTCAGTCTGAGCAATGGCATTGAGCCATTCGACATTCAGGATATGGAAGCACTGGTACAGTCCAAAATTGAAAGTTATTACCTACCAGTGTTCACGGATAACTGGACGGTTCCACCAGGCGCATTCAACAAGGAGGGTTGTGGATCGCTGTAAATTAGGGTGCCATTTGGCACCTTTTTAGGATGAAAACCGCAAGCGATGTTTTTTAATTGATTAAAAATGGTTTGGAATAATTTTGTTTTTGAATAAGTTTTTGACACCACCTGTCAGCATAAAATGATTTTAAACCAATCAATATGAGATGATGTTTATGACAACTTTAAACGAAACAATGCAAAAGTTCTGTAAAGCTAAGGCAATGATGACCTATTTAATGTCTGATGATCCTATCATTGATGAATCTGTCAGCCGTTACGAAAATTGGGCATTGGCTTATGACCTTTTGGTGAGTATTGGGCATCTGGATCTAGAACAAGTTGAGCAGGTCTGGAATGAAAAAACCCATACCAATTTTGTGCTTTGGGGTGTAGTTGGTGAATGCTCAATAGAAGAAATTTTATCGTATGTGACAGAAGAATATGACGCTCAAGCTGTCACACTGGCGCAGATTAATGAATTACAAGACGGTAAAACACTGGCAGAAATCTAAAATCAACCTAAGGAATGAGTTATTAATTAAGTATTAATAGCTCATTTTTTATTGTCTGAAACTATACAACTACCACCTTGAATCATTTTCACAAGCATCGCCATCGCCGTCACCATCCATCATGGTATCTGGGCAGTTTTTCACAAACCAATCAGCTTCTTCTTTAGATCGCATTTGAGAGCAATGCTTACGACCATCGCACTTATAGGCTACTGGCTTTTGATATATAACATTTGTAGTTTGATTATCTTTATATAGATATTTCTTTAATTGAATGCTACCTAGATATGCCACCCCAATAGCTATGCTAATAAAAATTATCCATAGATATAGTGGCAATGATTTTTGCTTGTCATGCGTTTGTTCATGGTCGGAATAGTAAACATGGATTGCCCTATTTTTATTTTCTTTTTTAACTACCTCGAAATAGACCTCTCGACCTACTATTGGCTGTTCGCCTTTCTGAAAATCCTTAATATGGAAAAATACATCACCAAAATTACTCGTAGATATAAAACCAAAACCACGCTCATTATTATATTTTTTAATTGTTCCTGTTAGTACCACCTAAAACCCCATATATATTAAAAGCTATATTAATTATATTTGTTAAACCTAAATAAATACTATCTTTTTTTTAAAAAAAAGTTTTAAGGTTTATGGATTTATTATAATTAAAACATCAAAAGCAATTGCTTAAAACATGGAGTAGCTATTATGAATAATTTTTTCGCTGGTGCTGAAGTCATCACTGTTTTTTCTTTACAAGACGCTTTAGAAGAGGGCGTGATTATTTGCCTTAGCGATAAAGAAGAACATGCCAAAGATTGCAAACAGTTCTATAAGTTCCCTGTTTATATTACAAGCAACTTGTATAACAAGCACCTGACAGCTGCAAAAGCAATTTTTCCGAATGGTACGGAAGCTGATGCAGAAAAAATCAATGATTTAATGGGATATACCATCTTTGATATGTTGAACATGAGCGTTCGTGGTTCAGTTGCACTTAATGACCAAAGCGTTAAGTTTAAATATGCTCTACAAGATACACCGCATACCTTTTCTGACACCTTAATCACCAATATTGCTACGGTTGGGCCTGGTGTGAATGGTGAGCCTATCATTACTTTTATGATGCCTGAAGACCAATAAACACAACACCTAGCATTGACCAACCAATGCTAGGTTTTTTTGAGATCCGAACGTTCATTGAGAGGTATAAAAAATTCAAATGGCGACTATGAAAATTGACAAGCCTGACTTATTCGGCTTTGCAAATATGCAAGAAATAGAACAACAAAGAGAAAAAAACGAATTAAAACGTATAGAAACGATGAAGCTTGTCCGTTGTGACTGGTTTATCGCCGTGACATCTACTGGAGAGCTGTTTAAGTACAGTGAAAAAGTACCAGCAAAATATAAGGCGTTTAAAGGCATTAAATTATTCAAGTGCTGGAATGAAGCTACCGCGGATCTCGTGTTAAATGCCGTAAAAGGCGCAATCAAGCGTGATCATTACGAAGTGCCAGACGTTAAAAAAAGCAAAAAGCTTGCTGTTGATAGTTGGGTAAGAAACATTGATCTAAAGTTTCTACATTTGCCAGTCGGTCAACTCACCAACCTATACAGGGAACATCAGGAGCGTTTAAGACTGAAGCGTGAAAAAGCCAGACTTAAAGAAAATGAAAACACGTATGACGTAGAACCGCACTAATTACACCCACCAGGAATAAGCACCCATAGCTTATTCCTTTCATAAGATGATGGCCGTAAACGGTGTTTTTAATTGATTAAAAATAACTTGAAATCATGAGCCTATCAGCCGAAATACTTTTACTGAAAAGTTATTCAGTCTACATGCACCGATATAATTATTACATCAAAGCTCATTGCTTAAAACTTGGAGATACGACAATGCAACTACAAAAATTTAATGCTGGTACTGCTAATGTGCGCCACTTGCTACAAAGCTTCACCCAAGCGTATGACGGTTTACCAAGTTGCGTCATCAATGTGATTGGCGTAGCAACCAAAGCAGATCCGCAGTTTATTTTTAACATTGAACTGGATGTCGTTTTATTTCACCAACACAAGTCACAAGCCTACTGCATTGAAGTCAATGCACCGTTACAGGCTCAAGTCATCGCAGACGCTCACGAATCATTTAGATTCAATCCTGATGATTCTCATGCATTGATTGAGGGCGAAGTCATGGATGTGGCGATTAATTTACAACGCCAGGCCATTAATGACATGATTCAATATGATTTGCTGTCAGATGCAGAACTGGAAAAGTTCAATACATGGAATAAAGGTTTCGCCAGTGCATTACTGACTGAATGTTTTGAAGATGTCGCAGATTTTAATGCGCTGCATAGCTCACATTTTATGGCGAACACTGTTTATTTAAGACTGATTGAGTACTTTAAAAACAACCTGTCATAAGAAACCATTAAACAAATAGAGGGAGATCCAATAAAGGTCTACCCTCTTTTTTTATGCCTTTAGATTTTATGACGTATACGATGTTTTTTAATTGATTAAAAAAATATTGGAATTTTTCATTGCCAGTTCCATAAGTAATTTGAGAAAAGTTTTTAAGGGATATTTCACAAATATAATTAATTCATACCTAAGCAATTGCTTATAACTTGGAGTTGAAGATATGAAAAGCCTACTTGATTTTTTTACAAACCGTTCTAAAACATTAAACATTATTGTGAATCCTGAATTAAATACAGGTCATTCCCTTGCTGATTTTTCGTATAACGAAGAATTGCATCAAGACCTTAATGTATTAACGGTTATTCCGCTTGATCATTACGGAAACTTTCTATCTTTAACCCTTGATGATTGGGGCGTTATTACTTCAAAAGTTCAATTCCCTGAGCATCTTGATTTTAATCAATTGCTCAGCATTTTTTGGGAAACACAACCCATTTTAGTTGTTACTGACATCGCACGTTCAGAAGTGCATGACAGCGACTTTTTTCAACAAAGCTTGGTCAAGCAAGTCAATCTTGCATATAGCCGAGATATTGCCAGTGAATATGCACCAGAAGATGTTCACTACATCTCTCAATCTTTTGATTTAGATAAGCTGATGCGTTGCGGTGTATATCTGCAAGGTCATTGCTATTCAGCTCATGATTTCGTCATTAACAACCATAACCTATTTGAAAAAGACAGCTTGATTGTGCCTGTTTTTAACATCCACTCGACACAAAAAGAACTGCAACAATTTTTAGTATTTGATCTGCAAGGTAAGTTTTTGGATTGCGTTGTTGGCACTGAAGTTTTGTACTAAGGAATATTGATCATGTCTAAAAAATACTTATTGATTGAATTGAGCTACGAAGCACCAAACAACACCAGTGCTGATGCTGTTTTGCACAATGTCTATATTGATATTAATCACCCTGAAAATCTGGCGATGTTTAGCGAGTCTTGCAAGAATCGCCATGAAATTAATGAAAACCTACCCATTTGCCAGTTAATCACTTCATGGGTTCGATTACTAGGGATCTTCACCATTCTGGACAATACGGATCAGGACAAAGAAACCCCTGTTCTCATTCAACTTGCTGACGGCGGTACTTTATCTATCGATGGTTGGGAAATTCTCGACCAAGAAACCAAAGATAGACGCTTGGCGTTAATGGACATTGAGCCAGATGAAGAACAAGACGTAGACGACCCTATTTTGTTCGCTTATGAGCATTCAGACTCAATCACACTCACCAAAGTTGAAAAGCCAGTAGCAGAAAGTGTATATGTCGCTACGCGTAACTCTTACAGCAACAACTTTGATTTAGTTCTTGAATGTATCTTGAATCCTGAAAAACATTACAGCCTATATCAAGGCTCATATGATGGCACTCATGTTCAAGTGATCCTGAATGACTTGGCACTACTACCATCATGTAAGACACATAAATCAGAAATTGGCGACTATGTAACATGCAATGTACTGGAGCTGTTCAAAGGCTCAATAGATGCGTATGGCGCAGAAAATGAATTTATTGATTCATTCGTGCAACTCGACATTACACCGTACTTAGATAGCACACTGAAAATGGACTACACCGAATTGCAGTTTAGCTACCAGAGCAACGATCTCATTGCATTTTTTGGTAATGATCCATGTTCTTAACATGGATCTCTATGGAATAGGAGAAAATACAATGTCTGATCATATCTATAATTACATCATCGGCAGAATCGACAAAAGCCGTAAACTTATGGTTCTGGTGAACTACGAATCAAGATCCAATCTGGTGACTCAAGCACAGTTAATGAAAGTCCAATTCCCGAACCTCAATACCTTGAGAATGTTCCTGAATGACTTTGAGCCAACGGAAAAACATGTTATCCATTACTCGAAATACAGTAAAGAAATGCCATCAGGTGCAGATGGATATTTCCTATTTTCAGAACATGACCAGCAATGGAATATTTTTGATCCTAATGTCTTAAGTCGGTTTGTTCGTATATACCAAGAATCACCAGAGTTAGATAGTTACCAAGATTACATCTGTTCTTGTGAAGTCAAAAACTCACCCACACTTAAAGCAAAACATAAAAAACAAGCATTTATGGAGAAGATGATCTTCACTTCATTGGGTTTTGAGCGTTATTGCCATCATTGCAACGGTTATGAACCACTGGATCGTTTTTATTATCATTCTGATACCAAAACCTATGAATCAGTTTGCAAGCCTTGTTATATTCCTCATTACAAACCTTACAAGATGAAAAAACTTATGACCAGTACGGTTGAAGAATATATTTAATCATTAACTAGAACTCAAAAAGATGGCAACAATTAAATATTGCCATCTTTTTTTTGATATAGATCTATTGTCATTTACAGCAATAGAATAGAGTGGCATTATAGATAATCAATAGGTTGTCACTCTAATTTCACACAATTAAATTAGATTATTTACATAAATAGATAAGAGTGACTTGCAAAATTACATTAATAGGCACGAGTGCCTGAATGGTGACTTTTTTATGAAAAAATTGAGTGACGAATACTTACCTGTTAGAAAAGCTCAAACTGTTTATGGGAGTATTTCGGGAAATTATGCCTTTAGAGGTGAAAAAACCATATGGTTTGAATCGACCCTTGAGCGTGATTTCATACTTAACCCGAATTACGGATAAGAAAACCGCTTGAAAAAAAGATGGTTAGAGCCATTTAGAAAGTTACTACACAAACCAAAGACTCTAACCACCATGTTTGATTTTACAGAAATCTTCTGTGTTATTGATGATTTTTTTAAGAAATTTGAACCTATCTATTGGCAATTTCTCAAGCAGGAAAATAAGCGTAAACGAATTCGATTAGCAACCTTATCCCTCTCTGAAATTGTGACGATTGCAATTTGTTATAAAACATCGCAAGTAAATAATTTTAAAACATTTTTCCAATTGCTTTATCAATTTGAGAGTAAATTATTTAAGTCTTTGCCTTGCTATAAAAATATGCTCAGCCTGATTAACCAACATCAGCTTGCGATTCATGCACTACACCGTGCTTTAAGCAAAGGACAAGCATGTCAATATCTATGGATTGACTCAACACCTTTACCTGTTTGTAAAAACAAAAGAATTCCTAGAGGCCACCATGCTTTGGAGGATATTGCTTCTCGTGGCAAAAGTTCTATAGACTGGTTTTATGGTTGCAAATTAAACCTTCTCATGAATAGTGAAGGACAAATTGTGAAAACAGTTTTATCCACTGGACACATTGCAGACATTATAAAAATCGAAGAATTAGTTGATGGCTTATTGGCAACTGTTTATGGAGATAGAGGTTATATTGGAAAATCAATAAAAACTAAATTATTAGAGCAAGATATTGATTTAATTACTTATCCTAGAAAGAATATGCGAGTAAGTCTATTGCCTTTTTCTGATGAATACCACTTGAGACAGCGGAAAAAAATTGAAACGTTAATTGGCTTATTGAAAGAAAAATACCATTTAGTAAGCAGTAAACATCGGACTATTTCCGGTTTTCTAGCAGGCATATTTTCATCTTTATGTGCTTATCAACTCTGTCAGAAGAATAAGCCAAAAATTCATGTCGTTAGAAATTTAGCTTATCCGTAACTAGGGTTACTTAAGCAAGAATTTAATAACAATGTGATTGATGTTATCGGTCAACCTGTAGTTATCCCCTACATTACTGAATTGGGTAATCAATCAACCTACACTCCTGACTTTTTAGTGCAGTTTTCAAGCTCGAATTGTGATGATTTTGAGGATTTTCCTGTACCAATGCTCATCGAAATTAAGCCTAAGAAAAAGCTTGTTGAGGACTGGGATAAGTTAAAACCAAAATTCAGAGCAGCCCATCGTTTTGCTGCTGATAAAGGATGGAAGTTCAAAATTATCAGTGAAACAAGATTATATGATCAGTATTGGGAAAATATTAATTTCTTAAAAAAATTTAGACGCTCTCTATTCGGGTCAAGCTGCTGCGCTCACTGGATTCATTAACTTTTTGAATGAGAATTACGGTGCTTCCATTGATTATTTAAAATTGAAAAAATCTGATTTTTTAAAGACTAAACAAAAGAAAAAACTAGAAATGGAACTTATTGCACTTACCCAAACTGATTTAAGTGACAGTGAATTTATTCTAAGTTGGGTCAGAAGTGGACTTAGATATTTTCATCAACTTCCTTACATTGATGCCCTAAAGATTAAAAAGGAAATGATTACTGAGATCGAGGATGGTTTTACTGTTGTGCTTAATGGGCAATATTATTGGTTGCCAAAAAAACAATAAGTTGAAGCACTTAAAATAATGATCAGTGAGTTGGCTGATCATTATTATTGAGATTTCAGCAGATTATTTTAGTAATTGTCCCACCGCTCATTAATGAAATATTAAAAAGACGCGCTGAAAATTCTGAGATAGTAGTATGTGAGACCTTTATAGAGTAGATTTCCATGTGTTAATTAAGTTATCACCACCACCCAAAAAATCACCTAATGAAGCTTTAAATGCATAACGTAGAACAATCACATTAAGGCAATCGCCTATCAATTGAGTAGGCATATCGGATATATCATCTAAATTGATAGATGTTCTTAAATGACAATCACATAAGAAAAGTTTAATAGTTTCAGAATGTTCATTATTTGCTATTACCATCTCTGTTAATTTTAAAAGAGAATCTACGCCTTTTCGATAAGCTTGTTCATGAGATACACTAAAGTATGAGGATATTTTTAACAGCACATTTTCAGAACAAGAAACATTTAGAGTTGGGCTTATTAACATCGTATTCATATTTATGATTCCTTTTATAACTTATTAAAAATAAAGGGATAGATTAAAATTCTACCCCTTCATGAAATTATCGTAGTAGCAGGACTGGTTTATTAGCGCTTGTGATCACTTTTGTGGTGGTACTGCCAATAAAAAATTGACGTATCTTTGAATGACCATAAGCCCCAACCACAATCAAATCGATTTGATGCTGTTCAGCGTAATTGATAATTGCCTTATCAACTTCACCATCCAACGTATTCGAGGTGATATTAAAACCTTGTGATTCAAGTTGCTCTTTTGCCCAAGAGAGCTGATTTTGCATTTCACTATTCGGATTTCCGACATAAACCAAATGTACTGCAAGACCTTTAAGTAATGGACTTGACGCAATGCGTTCAACACATTTTCTTGCAGTTGGACTACCATCAAAAGCCACTAAAAATGAAAGTGGCTTTTGGAATGGAGTGGATGCAATCAATACGGGTTTATGAATAGCACGGACAATACTTTCGATCTGCGAACCAATTTTGTCAGAACGGTATTCAGTCTGCGTGCCGTGTTTGCCCATAATCAACACACGAATGTCTTCTTCCAATCCAACAACAGTTTCCAATAAACTCCCATGTCTTTGGAAACTATGAGCATCCAGACTGAACTTTTCGAGTACATATTTTTTTGCTTCTCTGAGCAAAACTTTTCCATGTTCAAGTTCAATCTTGCCTTTGCGCTCTTCAAGCTCAACCAACTCTTGCAAAAGTGTTTCACGGCTACCTAAGCCAATTGCGCCACTCAAATCTTGAGGTGCTTGAGCTTTGGGTGTATCGATTACGTGTAAAAGTTCAAGCGGTGCGTTAAGTTTTTGACTAAACCATGCTGCATAATCACATACGGTATTTGTTGCTAATGATCCATCAATACATGCAATAATTTTTGACATTTTTCATCCCTCTTAGTGGCTATTTAAGCGATCTAATGCATCTGGTTTATCATGGATGCCAAATTTATCGACTAAGGTTTTGCTGGCTTCATTCATTCCAATAAGTTCGACTTCTGTTCCTTCACGTCTAAACTTAATGACCACTTTATCTACGGCAGCGACCGCAGAAACATCCCAAAAGTGAGCCTGACTAACATCAATTACAACTTTTGAAAGTGCTTCTTTGAAATCAAATGCAGAAGTAAATTTATCTGCTGAGCTGAAGAACACTTGACCTGTTACCGTATAAGTACGGGTATTTTCAGGTTCATTAAATTCGGACTGAATTGCCATGTAGCGTTCAATTTTGTTGGCAAAAAATAATGCAGAAAGAAGTACACCAACTAATACGCCATAAGCCAAATTATGTGTCGCAACGACCACGATGACTGTAACGATCATCACAATATTGCTAGATAAGGGATATTGGCGGATATTGCGTAGTGAATCCCAGTTAAATGTTCCAATTGCTACCATGATCATGACAGCAACCAGTGCAGCCATTGGAATGGCTTTAAGCCAGTCACTGATAAACACCACCATAATTAACAGAAAGACCCCTGCACTAAATGATGATAAACGGGTACGTCCACCAGATTTCACATTAATAATGGATTGACCAATCATGGCACAGCCTGCCATTCCGCCTAAGAAGCCTGAAGCGACATTGGCAACACCTTGCCCTTTACATTCTCGGTTTTTATCACTGGTGGTATCTGTTAAATCGTCGACAATTGTTGCGGTCATCATGGACTCAAGTAAACCCACGGCTGCCAAACCTAGTGAATAGGGTAAAATAATAGCTAAAGTTTCAAGATTTAAAGGAATATCAGGAAGCAAGAAAATTGGAAGCGTATCCGGCAATTGCCCCATATCACCGACAGTTCTTACATCTAAACCAATGAATAAGGCAAAGAGCGTAAGTAGGACAATACAGATGAGGGGAGAGGGTAAAAGTTTCCCTATCACTGGGATATAGGGAAATAGATAAATAACCGCTAAACCACCGATTGTCATCGCATAAACATGCCAAGTGACGTTGGTAAGTTCAGGCAATTGAGCCATAAAAATTAGAATAGCCAAGGCATTTACAAAGCCAATAACGACTGACTTTGATACAAAACGCATCAAGGCTCCTAATTTTAGATAGCCTGCTAGGATTTGAATAAATCCTGTCAAAATTGTGGCTGCTAATAAATATTGCAGACCATGCTCTTTAACCAGTGTGACCATTAATAAAGCCATAGCACCAGTTGCAGCAGAAATCATACCAGGACGACCGCCCACAAAAGCAATCACAACAGCAATACAGAATGAAGCATATAGCCCCACTTTAGGATCAACGCCTGCAATAATGGAGAAAGCAATTGCTTCAGGAATTAGAGCCAAAGCAACAACAATACCCGCAAGAACATCCCCGCGAATATTGGAGAACCATTGTTCTCGAATAGTGGATAACATGAAAATAGCCTATTTTTTTAAATTTTAGGAAAGGCTAGTGATGTGATATATGACACACAAGCTACTACACCACATCACTAGACAGTGATGAGTTATTTACAAAAAGATGGGTAAATAAACTAGGGTGGAGTCAAAAGCATAAGTGTGTGAATACGAATAGAAATTTAAATTGAACTGTTAGTATAGGCGAACTGAACTAAAATTTCACTCTTTTCTATTTCGCAAATTTATAGAAAACATGAAATACCAAGTAATTTCATGCACATATGATTGTATAAAAAATATTCTTTAATTAGGATTTGTCCTTCTGTAAGCTTATGAATAAATTTTTAAAGCGATTTTTCCATTCATCTGGTGTTGCGTATAAATGTTTTATTGCAATCATTTTATGAATGAAACTATCACAGTAGAGTGTCCATTTTTTTATTCCCTTGGCATTTTCTAGTTCAATACAGATTTTTTTAATTTGTTCGCTTGTTAGCTTATTCTGAGTAAAAATAAGAAAAGCACAAAATGCTTCATGATTTTTATTTTTATGTATATCGATGAGATAGGAAAATCCATTTTGATCTTTTAAGTCTAATTTTAAGAACAATAATTTTCGCCCTTTATCATAATCAATCCATGATGGATGCTTGGGTTCAGGCACAAGTTTTTTGATTTGAAGCAAATTAATACTCGCTATCATTTCACCATGTTCATTAATTGCAGACAGATGTTCTAGAGGAGAACCCATTTCAGAAGCAAGTTCTTGGAGAGATTGGATAATGTATTGAATGTCAAAACGTTCATCTCTGCTAGGTGGTGTATCTGTCGTTTCAGATTTTTTGATCTTAGTATTTTGATTACCATAGGGTTCATCAGAAGATGTTTCAACCTCTTCTGATTTATCTGAATAAGGTTGATTAGATGCTCCGACTTCAATTGGATCATTGGTTGGTTCATTAAAAGAATACTTCAGAATACCTTGTGTATTTCCAGTTTCCACCTCAGAACGCTTACGATATTCACCGCTTGTTCTTGATGGTGGTTTTTGAGTATTGATGTGCTCATTCTTATTTTGACTTTTTTCACGAGGTCTAGGATTTTTCTCATCAGGCTTTGAAATTGTATTGGTTAGGTCTTTGTTGACATCAATCATGTGATCGTTAATAGGATCAAATTTTTTCACTCTAGTGATAAAAAAACGAGTCTTATTGTCATCTAGCCAAATTCCTTCTGCTTCAAGGAAAAGCTTTGTGGGATGTGGCGGAAACACAATGGGATACCTTTTGCCTGTACCCTGCTGAAGATGATTAAATTCGGTAATTTCCATACTTCGTTGAATTTTATCAACTATCGTCTGCACATATGGGTTTAAGGCAAGATTAGCAAGAAAAATAATTGCAGTCTCGCCTATATCTTCATATGGTTTTCTGATTTTAATTTTATATTCAACATTATCGTCCACAATTTCTGTTGTATAAGATTCTAAAAAACGATTAATGATGGATTGACTCGAAGTTCCTAATAAAAGTCCCCTAATATCCTTCCGATTTACGAATAAGCTATGCAAAATATGAATTGATGATGTGATGACTTGAGTTCCATCATTGGAATGCATTAAGCAGTGATTCACTTTACGATATGAATCATTGGTGTATTTAGTGAATGGATAGCCTTGTAGAACATAATCAACTTTATTTGGGAGGAAATAGTTTTTTAAAGGAATGTAGTATTCAGAAGTATTGGGGATTCTGTCAGTAAGTTTTATATTCTTAGGTTTATTATTGGTGAAGTCGAAAGAAAATCGTTTTGTAATGAGTTTTCCTGAAAATCGATAGGATTGATCGGTTAAAACATTTCCATCCCAAATACTGCCATGTTGAACAGCATCAAGATCAAGTACGGGAACAAGGAATGTTGAGCACTTATCTAAAAATAACCATTGATCACTTTTTCTAATCTCAATTAATAACACTTCAACAAAAGGATTAGTTGAATCGTTATCTTCGTTTCTAACAAGTCCGCCATATCTATAAACCACTCGACTAATATTATCGTTTGGGAAGCAATCAATAGTCGTTATTTTGTCATTATTAACAGGCATATATTTTTACAAAATGAAAAATTAAAGCTTATAGATAATATAATTTTTATTCTTGCTCTAGTTTATTTGTGTAAACTCTGATTTATTTGTGGAACTGACATCTATGTAATCAGGTTATTTTAATATGTGAGCCTTATTTTATTTAGTTAAATATAATAATTGATATTAGTTTTATTTAACGTATACGGTGATTTTAATTGATTAAAATATTTTCATTATTGAACCACTACCGTTGTTAAATTCAGCTTCATTAATATTTTAAGGAAAAAGTTATAAACGCCACTTAATAACTATTATGGAATCTCAGATGTAGAGCACACGGCTCAAAACTTGGAGATTTTAAAATGTCACATTTCACAGTTGCAGTAGTTACCACCCCTGATGGTGATGTTGTAGATGCCCTAGAACCATTTTACGAATTTGAATGCTCAGGCATTAAAAACAAATATTGCATTTCAGAATCATCATTGGACGAAATTAAAGACCAATACGAATCGACAGAAATCACTTTGATGAAAAACTCAAAGCCTATCTTAGATGATGGTGAAGAACGCTATGCGTTTCTTGACGACCCTCGTTTCGTGCGTGATGCAACAGACTTAGAGCTTGATGCCATCAAAAACAACAAAGGTGATATTTTTGCTGACTTCCCGAACGGCGGTAAGCATTTATCAGTGGTACAGGTCAAAAACGATGATGGTACGTACTCAAGTCGCATTCGTGATTTAGGCATGTTCATTCAATGGCATCAAAAAGATGTGCCATGTACTGAAGTGTTTGAGCTTCAACAGTTCATTAACTGGTATAACGAAAAAGTTACGCCGACTGTTTTGACAGGTGAAAAACCTGATGAAAGTTGGACAGAATGGATAGAGCTTGATGCTGACGGTAAAGTGGTCGATTACTTCACCACCACCAACCCGAATCCGAAATACGATTGGTATGAAATCGGAGGACGTTGGAAAAACATGCTGTTGCGTCTTGATGGACGAAAAGTGGATAGCTGTCCGATTGGTGAGCTAGATTTTGAAACCGAAATCAACCGCTTAAAAACCGAAGCTAACCGTGTTTATGACTATTTTGAGAAGTGTATCGGTGATGCTTCACGTACTTGGCGGTCATGGGCTGATGTTTGGTCTGATGAATCAATCGGATCAGTGAACGATAAGCGTAATTTCTATCACAACCAAGATGCAATCTTATTAATGAAAGCCAATGATACGGATAACTTGTTTTGCATATTCGGACATGAATTTGATGAATTTTTGGTGAGCCGTGAAGAATTCCTAGCTAAAAAATCAGCAAACCCATTCGGTACATACTGTTTCTTAGATGCGACCAGTGGTGATGAAATAGGCGACTGGACAGGTTCAGAGTGTGGCATGTTTGGACAGGATATTCGCAAGGAAGAAGATTGGGAAAACAAAAACCAAGCCTTGCTCAAGAGCTTTCCAAGCGACTATATAATCACGATTGTTGATTGTCATATCTAAAACCCAAACAGGGATAAGCGTAAAACCTTATCCCTTTTCTTTTGGGCATTTTTTAAAACGCATTCGATGTTTTTTAATTGATTAAAAAGTTTTTGAATTTTTAAATTTTAAGAAAAATTAAACAGCTATTGCGCTTTGTATAATGAATATAGATTTAATCACTATCCTAAAGGGCTTTTAATATGTGGAATACATTAGTTTTAATTCGTAAAACCGCAACGTCAAAAGAAATAAAAGACAAAGCTGATATGTATTTAAGCCAGTTAAATACTGCAACCATTTCAGCATCTCTTAAAGCTGAAATACTCTCTTTTATCGAATCTGTTTTAAACGATTAATCAACTTAGGCTCAACGCCTATAAGTAGTCGGAGCATAGATATGAACAACACATTCACCATACCATGCAATTTTAAAGTACAGCACATTGAAGATGGTCAATTTGTCGTGTTTTTTGCTGACGGCACTCAGTTAAGTTACCAGATTGAAAACACCAGTAAGGTTAAATGGATTGAACCTGAAGCATTCAGTTTAGAGCAAGTACGCCTAAGCTCAAAAGAGCCAATCAATGCCGATGATATTGACATCATTAAGTATGCTTCATACCGCTTAATTGCTGACACGCCATTGATTGATGATGATGGTAGCAATCCTGAACCTGATTGCCTTTACTGCAAAAAATCTAGTGACACTCTTAACAGCCTCATACTTCAAGTCACTGAAGCACATACCCTCTCATGTTGGCTACTGACATCAAACGGCGTTCATATCCTAGATATTAATGAATTGACTGAAGCTTAATAACAACAACCAGTGAAGCATGTCTATTGCTTCACTGGTTGGCAGTTGAAAACCGCATTCGATGTTTTTTAATTGATTAAAAAAAGGTTTAGAAATTTGGTTGTGGCCAGCGCTAGATCTGGCGCACCAGGATCAATGCTTATTTGTATGGTACCTTAATTGCTTCCATCATTTTAATAGCATCCTCATTACTATTTTTAGCTGCTATCTGTTAAAAGTCGCAGCAAGGACCAGTAAAACAATAATAAAAATAAATAATTTTAAAAAAGTTTTTGGTTTAGGTTCTATCTTAAAATAAACATATTGAAGCAGAAAGCTTAAAACTTGGAGTTGAAATGGTTACTATTAATGAATTACTTAGCAAAAACCTTGATCGCAAATATGGTCCAATTGAAGCGCATGAAGTTATAGAACTTGTTCGTGTAACTCGTGCGCCAGAATCAATAAATAACCCTTCAATGCCATCAGTTAGAATTTCTACTGCAGATCTGCACCATATGGTTGAACAAGCTAAAAAGTTCAATTTGTGGGAAGAATGGTCCACCAAGGTTTTAGCAACTGAGTTGCCATACAACCCTTATCTTAAGCCAGTGTTTACAGGTCATAGTTTCCCACGTTCTAGCATGTCTACTGACAACTACGAAGCATTAGTACGCTCTACGTTAGTGCCGGTGCTACTACCTGAAGATAAAAAGTCTTTTATCAACCTGAATGACAAAGTTATGTCATTTAACAACCTCATGTTTGATATGCCCGATGCGATGGTGAACCATCTCATGACTGGTAAAAAACTTTGGCTATATGCAAAAAATGGGCAAGTGGTCTGGTATACCCGTGCTGAGTATGAGGCGCAAACCAAGTGGAACCAGGCTGAACAGGATGCTAAGAAAAAAATTACTGCATTGTTTGAATTATTCAATGCGCTGCAACAAGCTAAACCGATCTTTGATGCTATCGATCAGAAGAAAAACTTCAGTGCTTTACCGTTCAAATGGTTCACTGGTGTAAAAATTGTAATGTCAGGCTTGTCAGCTGGATCATGGGGCGATGGTGAAAAATCAAATACAGTGACTCACTTGGTTTTTGATGAAGACTACTCAGGATCTAAATTGGTTCGTGAGAAAAACCAGTACTTGTGCTCAGCTGGAGGCTTATTCCCTGCAGATGAAGCAAAGAAAGAATTCAAAATGAAAGTAGGTGAAGTTACCGTGGACACGGTACCGCACCTTGTTACATGTAAAGTGTGCCTAAAACGTATTTTTACGCAACTTGCATTAACTCAATCTAATTAATCAAATTTATAGGGTGTTCATCATGAATAACAAAACAATTACCAAAAAAATGATTAACCAAGTTAAATCGGTTATCACTGACCCTCAAGCAAAAAGCTTGTTGGCTGCTTATCACGTAGAGACGTCATTTACCCACTTCTACGAAACACACAGCCACATTTACTTGGTTGGTAAAGACATTACTGCAGTCATGGCCAAACATTTTCCATACTTCACGTTTAAGACTCGTGATAACAAGAAAGCCCGTCACGGTATTGGCGATGGCTCAATGTCTGATTGCTTAAACAAGCTGCGCCGTGTGTATCGCTTAGAAATCAAAAAACCGATTAGCGAGAAGTTTATCGCTGAAGCTGGTGCACCGACTTTCACAAAAAGCCAATCTCTAAGTCCTGTTGCTTATTTGATTGATGAAGTTGTGCAACAAGAAACAGCGCCGATCGCACGATCTGACGTTCAAAACAGTTTCCAGGATCTTTTCAATTGATTTGAGGCTTATATGAATATGCATACGACTCAAAAGAGTGAGAGAGACAAAATGACAAAACGCTGTTCTGGTGATGTGAAGTCACCCTGGTTCTTCATAGAGGACCAAACCCCAAACAAAGATGGCACGGCATTTATTGTGTGGGATGAATTCTTAGACCATGAAATTAAACCTATCCGCTGGAGCGATAAGATCCGTGACTATGCTTCAGGTGAAGTCGAATGGAGTGGAAGCTTCTTATTTTGGCGATATGATGATGGTACACCAGCTGAATCACCAAGAAGCTATCAGCAATCTTAATTTCTTATATTTCCGAGGGTGTAGCCAATTGATTTTGAGATTTGATCAATCTCTTTAAGGCAAAGGTTTGATTCCTTGAATGCCAGTTCGAGTCTGACCATCCCCGTCATTGCCAACAAATTCCCTCAAATGAATCAATTGAAAACAATCATACCAGCCTCACTAAAATAGTTACGGCTTTGACGTTCTGACTTAGGTTCCCAATCTCTATTTTTCAGATTACATGATCCAGCAGCAATTTTAGCCTTGCCAAACTTACTTTGAATGTTTTGAAACGCCGTCATTAACGCTTGCTCTTTTTCAAGCTGCTCTACGTCAGTTAGTAGGCCGATCGTGCGATGTTCTTCTTTTATCAATTCACACAACATCACGCCACATTTCTTAAACTCTATCCCCTCTTTGTACAATTTATCAATCAGTGATGTGGCAGCTTTAACCAGTTGCATCAAATTGTTTGTAGGTTGGGTAAACGTGTATGTTAACGATTTGCTGTAATACGGTTTTGACTGGTCAAATGGGTTGGATTGCAAGAAAACAATCAGAGATCCGCAAAGCTGGTGTTCAGCAACAAGCCGATTGAATGCATTATGGGTATATTTGCTGACGGCTTCTTGAAGAATTGAGAGCTCAGTAATTTTCTGGCCGAAAGATTTGCTCGAGACAATCTGTTGTTTCGCCTTAGGTGAACTTTCAAATTCAAAGCATGGCTGGCCAAGCAATTCTAAAATCGTACTTTGCATATTCACATTGAAGAGTTCACGCATTCGATTCGGGTTGGATGTTGCAAGATCCAGCACACTTAAAATCCCCATGTCATTAAGCTTTTTAGCGTACTTTCGCCCTACACCCCATATTTCATCAACTGGCATGCTTTGATAGTAGCTTTCGACATCTACCAGGCTCATTGTCACTAAATTACAGATTCCATTTAATTCTGGATTCTTTTTGGCAAGGTTGTTGGCCATTTTACTTTCAGTCAGTGTTCTACCAACACCCACGCACGTTGTTAAGCCAATAAACTTATATACTTGATGCCGAATCTCCCGTGCCATTTCAGTAGCATCAAAGTTTTTAGTAAATTGAGTAAATTCTATAAAGCCTTCATCAATGCTGTAAATGCTGTAACAGCTTGGATCTACAAAACCAGATAATATTCCATGAAAACGGCGTGACATTTCGCCATACAGCGCAAAATTGCTCGATAGCACATGAACGTTATGTTTATTGATGATGTCTTGGACCTTAAAGAGTGGCGCACCCATCGGGATTTTTAAGAGTTTAGCTTCAGCGCTTCTCGCGATGATTGTTCCGTCATTAGAGCTTAAGACAACGCATGGTTTACCCTTTAACTTAGGGTTCCAAAATGCTTCCATCGAACAATATGCCGAATTTATATCAACATGAATAAATACCCGGTTTGTCATTTTCGTGCGTCTTTAATGATGTAAGTCACTACGCCCCACACAATCAATTCCTGTTCAGGTTTTAGAAAAATATGTGAGTGCTCTTGGTTTTCTGCTTTAAGCCAAACTGGAGGGATAGATTTTGCATCTGGACCAAAAATTTCATTAATTTCACCAGCTGACATTTGCTTGGTGATCATCAACCGCTTAACGGTAAAGTCTGTTTCTAGCTGAGCAACAATAATATCTAGATGCTTGGCATTGAAGCTTCTATCGATTATGAGCTTATCGTTAATATCTATACCAGCATTTAGCATGGAACGAGAGCCTACTTTACCAATAAACGTAGAGTACTCATTGGTGATCAGCATTTCGTTGAGATCGACCGACTTTTCAATAAAATCTTGTGCTGGTGAAGGAAATCCAGCTGATAATAATTCAGCTGCAATAGGAATTTGTAAAAGCGAGTTAGATCTGACGTGCTCGAGGTCAAGAATATCGCTTATCTTTTTATTTGCACCGCTAAATGCGATAACTTTCGTTTCAGGTTTTCCTGACGTTGAACTGCAAGTAGACATGAAAAAAACCTTACTATGATTTGAGACCCATTGTATTGAGAGCTGTATGTTTGTTCAAATATTTCTTAAAAGTTACCAATACACAATGGGTTATCCTTGGAGTTAGAATAAAGATCGTCTATCTTATGAATAATAAAATTTTCACGTAATATGTCAGAGATGATGCCAATTATTCATTACTTAACAGTACAGGTTTGCAAACGGGTATTCATAGAGCCTAACTACGGCGTAATGCGTTCTAATGATCCATTAGTTATAGATCCTGATCTATCAATGCAGCCATTATGTTTACTTGGCATCTCCGTCAATGATTTTCCATTAAATTACACGGAATATTATGAAAAAAATGACAGTAGTTGTTCCCTGTCAAAATTCCTGAAGACTTTTTGGAGCCGTTACTACAAGACTAATGGCCCAAATATTCCATTAGTTTTTGGAATACCAGATATCCTGGTTATCGATCATCGTGTGAAGGATATTATTAATCAATCATTTTATAGTTGGTTAGACTCGAATAATATTCAATATGAGTTTTCTGATAGTAAGAATAAAAAAGCTATTGCTAATTTTCGTCAGCATCAACACTATCCTTATATTGAATGTTACTCTGAGATAGACGTCCTAGATACATATAAAACTAAAAATGAAGAATATGCCTTACCTTTATCCGTTCTAAACACGATGACTAACTATTTAGATAGTGTTTTTCTCTTATCAAAGCATCGTAAAACTTTAATAGCGTATACCAGCAGACCTATTAAGCATCCAACATTTACAGAGTGCTGTCCTAACGATCTCCGACTATTTGACATTACACCTTTAGAAAGTAAAGCCGATAGAACTTTACAGGATGCATATTGGGTTAGCTCCGATTTAGAAAATGGCAATTATGGATACTTGCGGAATAGACAAGTGAAAGAAGACATAGATTGCACCAGAGAAGATAAAAAAGCTTTTTTGGCCCTAATAAAATCATTGCCAGTTACTCAATGGATGGATATTTTTACAAGCAATCAGATTGAATTATTGAATCAATTAAAAAAACAACGATACAAAGACACAATTGATATCGATCAGATTAATTACGCAGATATGTGTTTTAAATTAGGGTTAAGTAGGGATTCTCAATACACAGTTTTAGCACTGGAGACATCTAAATTAAAACGTTCTGAAATGATTGAACTTTGGGATCAATATTCTCATGGAGGTGATGTTAAGTACTCTTGTGAAATTATGCTTCCTGACTGGTACTCTTCGCGAAATGATAAAATTTACAGATATTTTTATTTATCTATGTGGAACAGCAGCATTATTTTCATAAGTGAATCAGGATCTCCAGCAACAAAATGTTTTGATCAAGATGAATGCATTAATTACATGTCAAAAAATCAATTCAAAATACATAATTTAAGTAATATCGTTGATATACGTCACTTTGATGAATTGCTATTAAACAACAGGCAATATTTATTGAACATCGTTAAAGAAATGGATGCTTTTGAACTTTTAAAGGACCTAAATACCGTATAAAACAGAGTGTGGAAACACACTCTGTTTTATAGAAAATGATTTCTATTGGATATAATTGGACAAGTAATTATAAATACTCGGATCTTCAATATCCGATGGGAATCCACGATCACAGACAAGGATAAACTTATTCCCCTGCTTTATAATTAATGGCTCTGTTCCATCTACTTCGTCTAAGTCTAAATGCAAATTTTCACAAACATATTCGTACATTGCTTCTTTAGAGATAAAATCTTTCAAGCCAAAACAACTTAGGATTGTACAATCCATCTCCACTGATTGATCAACAGAAAAACTGCTGGTATGAACGGCGTTATACACAGGAATTAGTATCTTCCGGGCGCATTGAATCCCCTATAAAACAAATTCTTCTTTTTTAACGCTGTGCCATACTGATGTGGGGCTAGGATTTTAGACCACGCCTATAAGTGATAATCTACTCCCCAATGAGCATGGGAAATGCTTGTTTTTGGAGTCAACCATGACACGAAGAAAACGTCGTAATCATTCAGCAGAGTTTAAAGTT
>NZ_JARDAL010000053.1:0-22264 GCF_048957595.1 Acinetobacter sp. AS5
AAACACTAGGTTGGTATACGCCTAGTGAAGTTATGGCTGGTTTTTATACTGTTGCACTTGCCGCTTGAATCCGCCTAATAAAAAGCCCATCATTTGACGGGCTTTTCGTTTTATTTAGCTTCTTGCTCAGCAGCATCCGCTTTTTGGGCCCAGAACTCAGCTAGTTCTTCATCGCCATCTACACCTAAACCAGTGGCATAAATAAAAGCAAGATCGCGCATGGCCTGAACCTCGCCCCATTCCGCAGCCTGTTTAACTAAAGAAATCGATTTCTCTACATCTTTTTCAATTACATCACCGCGACGGTAGAAACCTGCCAGTTCTAAAGTCGCAGCAGGGTGCTTCTCAATATTGGCCTTGCTTAACCAGTAATAGGCTAACTCAAAGTGAGCTATGGATTCTTCCGGATCTTCTTCTGCTAATTCTTTGGCATAAACGGTATAACCTTCACCTAACCAATACATTGCATCAACCAGTCCGCCGTTGGCAGCTTTCAATGCCCATTCTTCAGCCAGAATGATGTCATCATCATGCTCGCTTTGCATATACAGTTCAGCCAGTTCAAATTGCGCTTCAGCATTGCCCGCTAAGGCAAGATTAGTCAGGGCAGCAGAGGGAGAAACACGCTGGGTCATATCAACATCTCAAAAATATTGTGGGTAGACTAAAAGGTTTAAAGAAAAAAAGCCAATCCGAAGATCAGCTTTTAAAAAGGTAGTGATGAATCAATCAACTAGATCAAGCAAATAATCCCTGAGATCGAGGCTATGAACACACAGAACATTACGATCACTTTAATTCTACTTGCCAGATAACTCAGGCTTGAAGCTACGACCAAGGCCGCAAAAGTTAAACTGCCGAGCCAATAACTGATCATGTTGCTGATCGTTCCAGCGAACAGGCACAGGATAAGTGCCAGAATCAATATTACCCAGCCAAGAATGCTGGCCAGTCTGGTTTTGGAAGCATCTAATTCTTGAGCAAAGATCTGTTTTTGATGTTTGGACATGGATGCGGCAAGCGCAAATAAACCGAGAGACGTCAAAGCCCAAATCAATAAGAAGAACATCATGCCTGATTCTCCTTGAGCATCACTTTGGATTTTTTAGAGGGTAAGCCTTTATGGTTTTTCACTTTTTTAAATGAAAACCAGAACAAGATCGCAAGCACCCACATCGCCAGATCAAAAGAAGCAATCATCCATTGAGCATTCAGGACGGTATTCCAGATCGCCTGACCTCCAGTCAGGAAATTAATGATTGGCAACAATGCGAATGCCACAGTTGCAAGCACGAGTAGCTCTAGCCAGGCTTGTCGATTGCTACGAATCATGGCGTAAACTAAGGTCAGCAACCAGACAATAAAGAAGCTACGAATCTCCCAGTTCAGTCGCATGTCCATGTCTGCCGGAATAAAACGGTTGGCATAAAAGTAGGCAGCACAGGCAATCGGTAAACCAATAATGGCTGTGATATTGGTGACTTCAACCACACGATAGCCAAACGATTTATAACCTTGCTTCTGTTGCTGCGGTGCACGTTTAACACACCATAGAATCAAGCCGGTCGCAATCATCAAGGTGCCGACCACACCTGACATGAACAATAACCAGCGTAAAGCCAAGTCCACGCCACGTGCTTCATGCAATGTGGTGAATACATTATAAATACCATTTGCGACTGAAGGCGGTTTCAGTGTGGTTTGATCCGGCTTTAATTCACCTGTCACGCCATTGAAAGCAAGACTCGGATAAACACTACGATAAGCCACACTGACTCCATTTAAGGCACGAAGCTCAATTTCGGCTTTAGCGGTATTTGGCTGGATAATGTTAATTGTACCAACCGGATTATTTTTCCATTCTTTCTCGGCTGTTGCCAAGATCGGAGCCAGATCGGTTAACGCTGCAGGAGGTGCAGCTTGCATTTCATCACGAGAGCGGCGTCCT
The DNA here is from genome assembly GCF_048957595.1 of Acinetobacter sp. AS5. Classification (NCBI taxonomy): domain Bacteria; kingdom Pseudomonadati; phylum Pseudomonadota; class Gammaproteobacteria; order Moraxellales; family Moraxellaceae; genus Acinetobacter; species Acinetobacter sp. AS5. Next base: position 1,949 of record NZ_JARDAL010000053.1, read on the forward strand.
GCACCCCGTGCCGACATTTCACCACGCTCGCCACGATTTTCTCTCTCAGCTTGCAGTCGACGTTCTTTACTCTCACTATGGCTTTCACGGGATTCAGCCTGAATGCTGTTGTCCTGAATCAAGCTCTTGCGTTGATCTTGCAGAAATGCACCTCGATTTTCATAAATCTGGTTTACGCCCCAAGGCATGAGTGTAAAGAGCAGCAGTAATAAGCCACTGAAGGTAATCATGATATGAAAGGGCAGGGCAAATACCGCAGTAGCATTATGCGCATCTAGCCAGGAACGCTGACCTTTGCCTGGACGGAAAGTGAAAAAGTCTTTGAAGATTTTTTTATGGGTAATTACACCGCTGATGATCGCTACCAGCATGAGCAGGGTCGCAATGCCGACAATCCAGCGTGCCCAGATTCTTGGCAAACCATACAATTCAAAATGAAAGCGGTATAGGAAGGAGCCACCACGTGTTTCACGCGCTTGCAAAACTTCACCCGTGGCGCTGTCAATCGTCACACGGGTACCGCCACGACGGGCACGCGGATCTTCGCCGGTACTACGAATAGTCAGGGTGGTGGTATTTTGGCGTGAGTTAGGAAGTTGGATCGCCCAGCTGCCAGCATCCGGATGATGCTGTTGCAGATAAGCTAATGCCACACGGGTTTGTTCGATTTGAGTCTTTGGTGGAACTGATTGATGAAATTCCGGTTTCATCCAGACGGTAATTTCGTTCTGGAAAAAGCTTAAGGTTCCGGTCAAGAAAATCGCATATAAAAGCCAGCCTAAAATCAGACTGGCCCAGGTATGCAACCACGACATCGACTGGCGTGGACCTTCGGGTTTTGCATCTACTCTCATCTCAATTTCCTAAAAGCTTATAGGCGATATAGAGTAAAACACCGGGAATCGCGATCCCGAGCGTAGCTTTGAGCGTCTTATTCACCATAAATACCCAGATAAATGCAGCAGCATTCAAGCTAAAGCCAATCAGGGTGGCGGACATGGCTGCACTGCTTCCACTGTCGATAAAAAGCTGGGCAATCACGATCGTTGCCAGTGTAGCCAGTAGATAACCGCCCACACCCGCCAGAATAAAGCGATATAAAATCATCCCACGATAAGCCAACATATTGGCTTTGACTTTATTTTTGCTTGATGGTTTCGGTGCAGTAACTGTTCCAGTCGCTATGGCTTGCATATTCGGACTATTCATCATCGAAAATTCTATTTACAAACTTATGAAGTAATTAATGATAATGATAACAATTATTGTTTAGATTTTAAATATGGGTTGTTGAACTATTTATATGAAAAATAAGTAAAACTGGAAGTTAGGTTAAAAAAGAGAGGGGGAAGGGAATTAAAAAAGATCAAAATGTAAGGCTTGAAAATAAAAACAGCGGCTCGAAGGCCGCTGTCTAAACTTCATTTATTCACGATTAGTCTTGCTGAATACCTGCAACCACCCAGTCCTGATTTGAACCTGCTGGTTTGGTGAAATGCCAGATTTCTGCGAACGGTTGCGGCAAGCTGTTCAAGTCTTCGCTTACCGTACCTGTAAAGCGTACGCTGACAATATACTGGCCATTGTCAGTCGATGAGTCGACGACCATCGCATTCAGATTTGAAAACTCGGCAACATCCTGATCCTGATTGCTCATGATGTCGTTATACATTGACTGATAAAGTTCAGGAGTCAGATAACGCTGAATTTCAGAAATGTTGCTTGCTGTATTCATGGACTGAATATGGTTAAAACGCTGACGCGCTACACGCAAGAATGCTGCAGGTTCAGTACCATCCGGTAACTGGCTGCCACTTTGGGTATAAGCTGCACCAAAAGGCGCGTTATTTACCGGAGCAGAACCGAACGGAGCATTGTTGCTTGACGTTTGACCACCCACATTCTGACCAAAAATATTGGTACTGTCACCACCGCGAGGTGCAGTCGGTGCCTGACCAAAAGGTGCTGTATTACCAGCACCGCTATTTGGTGCGTATGGGTTAGAAGCTACTTTTTTTTTTGCGCCCATCTTACGGAAAATGAAGAAGGCAACAGCAGCAGCAAGAAGGATCCAGATCCAGCCTGGAATACCACCTTTTTCCTCTTCGGCTTGAGCAGCCTGAGCTTCAGATGCTGCTACACTTTGATCATCCGCCAAGGCATTGGCAGCAACTGCACCAATCGCAGCACCGGCTACACCCGCGGCAACCATGCCGCCGACACCCGGACCGGATTTTTGCTGGGTTGCAGCACCGGCAACTGGCGCTTGTTGAGCAGGCGCAGCTTGACGAGGTTGTTGATAAGATTGAGTAGGTTGTGCAGAACGTTGCATGCCGTGACTTTTACCGCCACCGGCACGTTTTGCTTCAGCTGCAAAAGGCGCAACCAATAAAACTGCTGTCAAGATACCTGTGATCAAACCGCGCTGTCGAACTTCCATTCATTTTTCCTATGAGAATAAAACCTGTTTGTACAGTCTATTTATATAGGCTTTGTGTGGAATTTCAATCAAAAATCTGTATTTTTTTGCTCTTTATACGAAATGAGCCGGTTTACAGTTAATTGAGTTCATCACTCAGCGCCATTGCCTCGCTCAAGGCTTCATGTAAACGCGCAACTGCAATAATTTGCACGCCCTCGATGGATTTTTGCGGTGCATTGCCGCGAGGGACAATAATGTATTTAAAACCATGTTTAATCGCTTCTTTCAGCCGTTCCTGACCGTTCGGCACAGGGCGAATCTCTCCAGACAGTCCGACTTCCCCAAAAACCGCCAGCTGTTGCGGTAAGGCTTTGCCACGAATGCTGGAAGCGCAGGCGAGAAGTACCGCCAGATCCGAACCTGTTTCGGTAATTTTCAATCCACCGACGATATTGACATAAACATCCTGGCCGGAGGTTTGCACACCGCCATGCCGATGCATGACTGCAAGGAGCATATTTAGACGGTTCTGATCCAAGCCAAGTGCTACACGTCTTGGTTGGCCATGTGCATCATCGACCAGCGCCTGAACCTCAACCAGAAGCGGGCGCGTACCTTCGCGGCTGATCATTACAATCGAACCGGGAATGGCTTCATCATAACGGCTTAAAAAGATGGCTGAAGGATTAGATACTTCGCGCAGACCTTTGTCGGTCATGCCGAACACACCGAGTTCATTGACCGCACCAAAACGGTTTTTAACCGCTCGGATCATTCGGTAACGTGAATCCGACTGGCCTTCAAAATACAGTACACAGTCGACCATATGTTCCAGTACACGTGGGCCGGCCAGGGCGCCCTCTTTGGTTACATGACCGACCAAGAATAAAGATGTGCCGCTATTTTTGGCAAAACGGGTCAGCAGGGCCGCTGATTCACGAATCTGTGAGACACCGCCCGGGGCAGATTGCAGGGTTTCGGTATACAGGGTTTGGATTGAATCCAGAATGGCTACTGCAGGACGTTGCTGTGCTAGTACTTCACAAATACGTTCGACGCAGGTTTCTGCCATGACTTTGAGCTGGTCAGTTGGCAGATCCAGACGCTGGGCACGTAAAGCCACCTGAGACAAGGATTCCTCACCGGTCACATACAGGGCCGGATTTTTGGCAGATGCCATGTGCGTGGCTGTTTGTAGCAAGATGGTGGATTTACCAATCCCGGGATCACCGCCGATCAGAACCACCGAACCGGTCACTAGTCCGCCACCCAAGACCCGATCAAATTCGCTAATACCCGTCGGCAGACGGGTTTCATGAGAGACTGAGACCTGATTTAAGGTAGTAATACTGGACGCCTGGCCCGCATATCCACCACCAATTTTTGGCTGGGCGCGATGTGTCACTGCCGGTGCAATGGTCACCTCAACCAGGCTGTTCCATTCCCCGCATTCAGAACACTGCCCCGACCATTTTGGATGATCGGCACCACATTGTTCACAACGATACACACTTTTTGCTTTAGCCATATTTGAAGATGAAGCGATTGAAATTGAGTGACAGCATAGCGGTGAATGCCATCGAAAACCAAGCCTTTCACCTGAAAAATCATGGTTTTTACGACAAGGTTTGTCGCTTTTATTTATGCTGATTTGAATGCTGTGCGGTAACGCCGTCTATAATGCCTATCTTGTTATGCTGGAATGGAACAGATCTTGTCACAATTGCTGAAACATATTGATGCGATCGCACGTGAAAAAAACCGTGATGTGTTATTCGTGCATTTTGATCATTATGTACATCCAGATCGGGATGCAAACTCGGTTCGCCAGATGTTGATCGGCTGGCTAGAGCAACAGGGGATTGCCTATATGCCGTGTTTAGGTGTGGATCAAACCGTCCATAGTGAAATCTACCTAGGTGGTCTTTATCTGGATGTACCTTTTGATCTGCATCATAAAACCTATCAAAAACTGAGTGAGTATCTGGAAGATGAACAGGGCAATATGAAAATTAAAGGCATTCAGTTTTTTGTTTTATCTTTAGGACTGGCACTGGAGCTTGAATCTGAGTGGGACAAGCTGGCTTGTAGTGGTTTACGTTGCTAAATTTTCATGATGAAGAATGGAAAAGATGAAACAGAAAAAGCCACGATTAACGTGGCTTTTTACTATTTTGGCTTGAGTAGTTAAATAACTTGTCAATTAATAAAGTTCACCAGATTTACGTCTTGCAATGAAGTCTTTCGATTCTTTGGCAATGACCCCAGATAGCAATAATAATGCGATTAAGTTCGGCACCGCCATCAGGCCGTTAAAGGTATCGGCGAATAGCCAGACCAGATCCAGTGTTGCAATGCAGCCGATAAATACTGAGGCAATATAAATAATGCGATAGGGCAAAACGAATTTTTCGCCAAGTAAATAGCTGGTACATTTTTCGCCATAGTAGCTCCAGCCCAAAATGGTGGAATAAGCGAAGAAAATGATCCCGAAAGTCACCACCCAGCCGCCAATACCAGGTAGCAGCTTGTCGAATACACCGATGGTCAATACGGCACCGGTTTGATCTCCGAATGAATTACCGGCCATGATATAACCCATCACCAGAACAATACCGGTAATTGAACAGACAATAATAGTATCAATGAAGGTACCGGTCATAGACACCAGACCTTGACGGGCTGGATGATCGGTTTTTGCCGCTGCAGCAGCAATCGGCGCAGAACCCATGCCGGCTTCGTTTGAGAATACACCACGTGCCACACCATAACGAATCGCCGCACCAATTGCACCGCCCACTGCGGCTTCTCCAGTAAAGGCATAGGTGAAGATGATTTTAAGCGCAGGAACGACCAGTTCGAGATTATTAAAAATGATAATTAATCCCCCTGCCACATAGCCTATAGCCATAATAGGAACAATCAGTGACGCTGCTCTGGAAATCGATTTAATCCCGCCCAAAATCACCAGTGCCGAAAAGGCAGTAATAATAATACCTGTCATCCAGGTTTCGATGCCCAAGCTGTTTTGCACTGCCAATGCTACGGTATTGGACTGTACGGAGCTGCCGATCCCAAAAGAAGCCAGTGCCCCGAACAAGGCAAAAATCAGCGCCAGCCATTTCCATTTCAGACCCCGCTCGATGTAGTACATCGGACCACCGGACATTTCACCTTTCTCATTTTTCACTCGGTATTTGACTGCCAGAACACCTTCGCCATATTTGGTCGCCATACCAAACAGGGCAGTCATCCACATCCAGAACACCGCACCCGGACCACCGAGGACACAGGCAGTGGCTACGCCGGCAATATTACCGGTACCAATCGTGGCAGAGAGTGCGGTCATGAGTGAAGCGAATTGGGAAATATCACCTGAATGGTCAGGATGCTTGCCAAAGACCTGTTTAAAGGCTAGGGGCAACATGCGGAACTGCCAGAACAATAAACGGAAGGTAAGGAATATCCCGGTACCAACAATCAGTACCAGCATATAAGGGCCCCAGACCCAGCCGCTTAAAGTTTCCATTAAACTTTGTAAATTTTGCATAAAATTCTTCTTATTGATCCATGTCTGTGTAGTTCGAGGTATTGATTAAAAAGCAATTGCTATGCCAGATGCATTCATCCTAAATGCATAAATTGGCTGAATAGTGTTTTATTTTTTACACAGTTTTAAAAATTTGACAAGAAATTACTCGAATCTTTCAGTTCAAAAATAAAGCAAAAATGTAACTGGAGAGCGATATAAGAAAAATAAATTAACTTCTTCAATTAATCAGGAAATACAAATGATGCAAATTTTATTTTTGTATTCAGCATTTTTTACGTTAATTTGTCGCGAGTAAAACTCAAAGTTGTAATTAATAATGTCAGAAAAATATAACAATTCATCGGCAGAGCACGGTGAATTAAAGCGGAGTTTGTCCAATCGGCACCTACAGTTAATTGCCATTGGGGGCGCCATCGGAACCGGCCTGTTTATGGGTTCGGGTAAAACCATCAGTCTTGCAGGTCCTTCGATTCTGGTGATCTATATGATCATCGGTTTTATGGTCTTTCTGGTGATGCGTGCATTGGGGGAATTGTTACTTTCCAATTTGCAATATAAATCATTTATTGATTTTGCCACGGATCTGATCGGGCCTTGGGCGGGATATTTTGTTGGCTGGACCTACTGGCTCTGCTGGATCACCATCGGGATTGCAGATCTGTCAGCCATTATTTATTATCTGCAATTCTTCAATAATGGTTTGCCCTTTAGCCCTGAAGAAGGCGTCATGATCAGTGTTGCCGCGATTGTGTTTATCATGGGGCTGAATCTGGTCACGGTAAAACTGTTTGGTGAAATGGAATTCTGGTTTGCCCTGGTCAAAATTATCGCCATTGTGGTGCTGATTGCCGTTGGCCTGTGGATGGTGTTTACCGGTTTTACCAATGATGCCGGTACGGTCGCATCCTTTAGTCATATCTGGGATCATGGCGGGATATTCCCAACAGGGGGATATGGTTTCTTGGCTGGATTCCAAATCGCCATTTTCGCCTTTGTCGGGGTAGAGCTGGTGGGGACTACAGCAGCTGAAACCAAAGACCCCGAAAAGAACCTGCCGAAAGCGGTGAACTCTATTCCGATTCGTATCATTATTTTCTATGTATTGGCATTGTTGATTGTGATGTCAGTGACTCCATGGAACCAGATTGACCCGAATGTTTCGCCCTTTGTAAACCTGTTCAGTCAGGCTGGCATTGCAGCGGCTGCGATTATCATGAACCTGGTGGTGTTGTCCTCGGTGATGTCCTCGATGAACAGTGGCGTATTCTCGACCAGTCGTATGCTGTTTGGCCTGTCACGTGAAGAGCAGGCACCGGTTGCCTTTGGTCGCCTGAACCGTCGCGCGGTTCCTGCAAATGCCCTGTATTTCTCTGCCGTGTGTTTGTTGCTGGGTGCAGCACTCCAGTATTTTGTTCCGGATACCGTTCGGGCCTTTACCTTGGCCACAACTTTATCCACGATTCTGTTTATTTGTGTCTGGGTCATCATTATCTGGAGCTATATCGTGTATTACAAAACACGTCCAGAACTACATGCTAAATCAACCTTTAAGCTGCCAGGTGGTTTAGTGACCTGTTGGATCGTGATTATTTTCTTCCTGAGCATGATTGTGGTCTTGGCACTGGAAGAGGATACCCGTCAGGCACTGATGATCAGTCCGATCTGGTTTATCCTGCTAATCATTGGATATTTTGGTTTCTATAAACAGAAACATAAATAAACCTTATCAATAAAAACGTCAGCGATCTGCTGGCGTTTTTTTTTGTCTAAAGATACTCTCTAGCGTTTAACGCTTGGGTCATGCCGAATGATCGCGTTATACTTCATCGAAACTATTACATTAGGTGGTCAGATGCGCCAAGTCATTTGCTACATCAGTATCTTAGCGACAGGTCTTGTTCTTGCAGGTTGTGGACAGTCAGGTGCTTTGCACTTGCCAAATGATCCGAATTACGACAAGCGTGCCAAGTATCTGTTATACAAAAATACTGAAACTGAGCCTAAAGCGTCCGATGAAGAACGCGAGGCACCCGTGCAACAACAGTTTGCTGCACCTACCGATTCAGACGTTAAAACCACACCATAACGCTTTCACAGAAAGGATACCTTCATGAGTTTCACCCGCATTAATGGGGTATTGCACGCTGAGCAATGTTCATTACAACAGCTCGCGGAGCAATTTGGCACACCACTCTATGTTTATTCTAAAGCTACTTTGGAAAAGCATTTTTTAGATATGGATCGTGCTTTTGATTTTATCGACCATCAAATCTGTTTTGCGGTAAAGTCCAACTCTAATCTTGCGGTATTGAATGTATTGGCCAAACAGGGTGCCGGTTTTGATATTGTGACTGGTGGTGAATTGGCGCGTGTGCTGAAAGCCGGTGGTGATGCATCGAAAATTGTATTTTCCGGTCTGGGTAAAACTGAAGCGGATATCAAAAAAGCTTTAGAAGTCGGGATTGCCTGCTTTAACGTCGAATCGTATGCCGAGCTGGATCGTATCCAGAAAGTTGCGGCTGAATTGAATGTCAAAGCGCCGATTTCCTTGCGTGTGAATCCGGATGTCGATGCCAAAACCCATCCTTATATTTCAACCGGCTTAAAAGAAAATAAATTCGGTATTCCATCGGATAGCGTGTTTGAAACTTATCAATATGCAGCGTCATTGCCAAATCTGGATGTGGTCGGGATTGACTGCCATATCGGTTCACAGCTGACTGAAACCCAGCCATTTGTGGATGCACTGGATCGTGTCATTGTGATGATTGACCAGTTAAAAGAGCTGGGCATTCACCTCAAACACATCGATATCGGCGGTGGTCTGGGTGTGACGTATAAAGATGAAACCCCGCCGTCGGTTGAAGAATATGCCAATGCGCTACGTCCAGCTTTAGAAAAATTGGGCTTGAAAGTGTATATGGAACCGGGACGTAGTATCTCTGCCAATGCAGGTGTGCTGCTGACTAAAGTGGATCTATTAAAACCAACGAATCACCGTAATTTCGCGATTATTGATGCGGCGATGAATGACCTGATTCGCCCTGCGTTATATGAAGCATGGATGGACATTCAATCTGTTACACCTCGTACCGATGTCGAAACGAAAGAATGGGATGTCGTGGGCGCAATTTGTGAAACTGGTGATTTTCTGGGTAAAGAGCGCGAGCTTGCGATCAAGGAAAATGATGTGCTGGCTGTGCTGGGCGCAGGTGCATACGGTTTTGTGATGAGTTCAAATTATAACAGCCGTGGCCGTGCTGCTGAAGTAATGGTCGATGCTGATCAGGCGCATTTGATTCGTGAACGTGAAACGATTGAATCACTCTGGGAACGTGAGCGTTTATTGCCTTAAGGATAAATCAGGATGTTATTAGAATTTACCAAGATGCATGGTCTGGGCAATGACTTTATGGTGGTTGACCTGATCAGCCAGCGTGCTTATTTAGACACTTTGACCATTCAGCGTTTGGCCAATCGTAACTTCGGCATTGGTTTTGATCAACTCTTGGTGGTTGAGCCACCCGATGTCCCAAGTGCAGACTTTAAATATCGGATTTTTAATGCCGATGGTTCAGAAGTGGAACAATGTGGCAATGGCGTGCGCTGTTTTGCCAAATTTGTACATGATCGTCAGCTCACGACCAAAACCAAAATCAAGGTACAAACCAAATCTGGTATTGTAGAGCCGGAATTGGGTGCGAATGGTTGGGTACGGGTCAATATGGGTTATCCAAAATTTTTGCCTCAGGAAATTCCATTTGTAGCTGATGCGCCGGAGAGCCTGTATGACATCGATCTTGCTGGCGGTGAAAAGCTGACCATTGATGTGGTCAATATGGGGAATCCACATGCGGTGACAATTGTACCGGATGTGATCGCTGCTGATGTCGCACGTATTGGTCCACAAGTTGAATCACATGCGCGCTTCCCGGCACGAGTCAATGCTGGCTTTATGCAGATTATTGATGAAAAACATGCACGTTTACGTGTGTACGAGCGTGGTGTAGGCGAGACCTTAGCTTGTGGTACAGGTGCCTGTGCTGCCGCAATTTCAGGTATGCGCCGTGGTCTGCTGTCGAGCAAAGTGGAAGTTGAACTGGCAGGCGGCAAGCTGCAAATTGAATGGAAAGAAGGTGATGTGGTCTGGATGACCGGACCAACGGCGACCGTGTATGAAGGACGTCTGGATTTACGTTATTTCCAGGGTTAAGCTTGGTTCCGCTTGAGAAAAAAGCACTGTCTGATCGATGGTGCTTTTTTTATGCTAGGATGGGAAAAACCGTAGAATTTGAATGAGATGAATACGCTTGTTTTCCTGCCGGGTGCTTCAGGAAGCCAGCACTTTTGGCAGCCATTAAGGGCAGCATTAACCAAATATCCAGATCAGCAAGTCATTGCCTATCCGGGCTTTGATGGCGTAGCACCAAATTTGGCCATTCAAAACCTGTATGATCTGCAAGAATTCGTGAAAGAAAAAATTGAGGATGATTCCATTCTGATTGCCCAGTCTATGGGCGGTGTCTTGGCCGTTGGGTTGGCACTCAATCATCCGCAGAAAGTCAAAGGGCTGGTATTGTTGGCGATATCTGGTGGTCTGAATTTAAAAACTTTTCATTGTGCAGACTGGCGAACAGATTATCGTGAACTGTTTAAAACAGCGCCGGACTGGTTTGAACAAGACCAAACTGAATTTAGCCGCGTTCAGCTCGCAAGTCTGGACGTTCCGATCTTGCTGATCTGGGGCGATCATGATCCTTTAAGTACTGTTCAGCTTGGACAATACTTGGCAGGAATTTTTAAAAATGCAAAATTGCATATTATCCAAGGTGGAGATCATTTCTTTGCCAATACGCATGCAGATCAGGTTGCAATGCTGATTCAAGATTATTTGGAGCAACTCTAAATGGAGCAAGCAGTGATTGTCCCACCTCAACTCTTGCTCAATATGTGGCTGAAAGAACGTGAAATCCAAAACCAGTCCAAACATACCTTGCAAGCCTATGAACGTGATGTCTCGGATTTTTTAGAGTTTTGCCGGCGTGAGCAGCTCAATTTAAACGATGTGGAAGCCACCGATTTACGCCAGTTTCTGGCTGAAAAAGTTGAACAGCATCAGCTCAGTCCTAGCAGCCTGCAACGTATGCTTTCGGCTATTCGCCAGTTTATGAAATGGGCCGAGCAGGCTCAGCATATGGCTTTTAATCCGGCGGATGATTTTCAGTTAAAACGTCAATCGCGTCCTTTGCCGGGCATGGTGGATATTGAAACCGTCAACCAAATTATTGATCAGCCTGCGCCTGAAAATGAAATACAACAGCAAATGTGGCTCCGGGACAAAGCGATGTTAGAATTGCTTTATTCCAGTGGGCTGCGTCTGGCAGAACTGCAAAGCCTGAGAATTAAAGATATTGATTTCAACCGGCAGTTATTACGCATTACTGGTAAAGGCAATAAAACCCGGATAGTGCCCTTCGGTTCCAAGGCCAAAGACAGCGTGATGGCTTGGTTGCAAGTCTATCCCTTATGGAATGGCGATTTTGTACCGGAGGCGAATGTATTTATTACCCAGAAAGGCAATCCGCTCGGTGCACGACAAATTGAAAATCGGGTCAAGTTTCAGGCGCAGCGCGCAGGCGTGAATGTAGATTTACATCCGCATTTGTTAAGACATTGTTTTGCGAGTCACATGTTATCGAATAGCCGGGACTTACGAGCCGTGCAGGAAATGCTGGGACACAGTAATTTAACCACCACGCAAATTTATACCCATGTTGATTTTGACCATCTGGCCCAGATTTATGATCAGGCCCATCCGCGTGCGCAGCATAAAGGAGATTGATCATGTGCCCAGTTTTAAAGAATAAAAATCATGAAAATTGTATTTTTGGCACAAAACTTTCATATATAAACCTTAAAATGGAATTGAACTGAACATTGGCGTTCGGGTAAGCATTTCACTATTGTCTTATTCGTTAAATGCGCCATTTCAGGTATAACAATAAATACTATTTAATATTTAAAATGAAATATTGCTGAGCAGCGTCTCAGCATTTGACCGATGGGAGGTGACATGGACACACTGGTAATTGCAGATATAGAGCAAAAATATGCACAGTTAAGTGAAGCTCAAAAAGAAATGTTTGCAGGTTATGGTCTGCGACAAATCAAACATTTTGTGGACATTAGCTTACCCAATCTTGAAGCGACTTTACCTGAAGGCGCCATCATTCAAGGCATTAATGCCGATGGGAAAGTTCAGGCCTTTAATGCGGCGACTGGACAATACTATTTATGGATTTCTGACTTGCAATGGCAATTGTCGAATCGTGCGACCCAAGCAGTCGATTTAAAAGAAGATGCGATTGCGATTTGGCAAATTTTTGAATTGGCAGACTATGAGCTGGTAGATTTAAGCCATGTACATCGTGATTTTTTAGCACAAGAAACTGAGTAAATTCTGAAGTATCCACACAGCATAAAAATAAGATTCAGTCCTGTGGTTTGGCTTTGCTCAAGAGGAAAAGGTGGTCTTCTATAGGCAACCTTTTCCTTATGGTAGGACTTGCCGTCTATGCGCTTGCAGCACAGGTTATGGTTTAAGCAAGCTACCATTATGCAAATCTTAAATTAAGAACATAGCTTCGTTATCTAAAATCAGGTTGCCTATAAATCTTCTAAAGGCAGCTGGAAACTCTGTTTAATAATCTGGCTGGGTAAATCCGTTTTGACACTGGTAATACCATTTTTTTTGGTTAGATGTGTGGACTGAAATTTACGGTAACTTTCCAGATCGGGCACTACGACTTTCAGCATCGCATCACTTTCCCCCAAAATAATATAGCACTCCATCACCTGAGGCAGTTCTTTCATCGCCTCAATAAAAGTATCAATGGTTTCGGCATCCTGACCGACCAGCCAGATGCGCGAAAATAAAATTAGCTGAAAACCAATTTTTTGTTGATCGACAATGGTGGTGTAATTCTGAATCACGCCTGCATCTTCCAGTAATTTTACCCGGCGTAAACAGGATGAAGGTGAAAGTCCGATTTCACGTGCCAGATCATTATTCTGAATACGACCATTGGCTTGTAAATACCGAATGATATTTTTATCAATTCGATCAAGCTTTACCCGCACAGACTTGGTGGATATTTTCATAAATTAGAATAATATTCGAAAAATAATACTTATTATAAAATAAATTGAAAGCCAATTTTGTAAAAAATCGCAGATACTTATTTCACTTTCTGGAGTTTGAAAGGAAAAGGAAATGTCTGTATTTGTACTCTTTGCACTGACTGTGCTTCCCCTGATTTTTACGCCTGGACCCGATATGTTATTTATCCTGTCTCAAGTGATGGGTAAAGATGCAAAAGCAGGCATGATGGCAACCTTAGGGGTGTGTTGCGGTTATCTGGTGCATTCGATCCTGGTGGCACTCGGAATTGCGGCTATTATTGTCTCTTTTCCGGTGCTGTTTGAAACGATTCGCTGGCTCGGGATTGCTTATTTGCTGTATTTAGCCTTTGGTTTGCTCAAATCGGTATTTAATAAAAATGCGCTGAACATTGAGAAAAAGACGTTAGCCAATCCGATAAAAAAAGGTTTTTTTACTGCGCTGTTAAATCCGAAAGGCATGTTGATCTATTTTGCGATTTTGCCACAGTTTATTGATAAATCAGCCAATACTGTCAGCCAAGGTTTGATTCTGTCCTTTATTTTTATCAGTCTGATTTTTGTAGTGTATTGTGGTTTAAGTATTTTATTCAGCAAAATCAGCCAGAAAAATCAAATGGATGAACGTAAACAAAAATGGGTGGATGGCACTTCTGGTGGTTTACTGGCACTTGCCGCAAGCTGGTTAATCATTAATTAATCTGGCTGTAAAGAAGCATACTCTTCGCAGTATGCTTTCTTTATAATTGCGAAGATTTGAAATTAAACATTCACTTTGTCGGCGTAGAATTCAATGCGCTGGTTTATTATTTGGTCAATTTGTCTTTATATTGGGTTTAATTCGCTCTCAAAAAGAATTCTGTCCAAAATGACAAAAGCTGACATAGGTATATTCCGGCTATTTTGCTTCAAGCTGCTTTAAATCCATTTAGATTAAAACTGATCAATCAAAACTTCTGATGTGAGTAATCAGATAAAAAAATAATATAAATCAATGGTTAAATTTTAAGTAAATATTGATACATTTCATTGTAATAAAACGATAACAATTAATTGTGAACGCATCGTTCAGGGAAAATTACGCATTTTTACAGCTCTTTGTTGAATTGTGACTTGACCGAAATGCCGTACACATTGCAAGATAGGGCACCTAAAAAAATTTAAGTGAAGAGTTACACTAACTTTTCTCAACATTTACATTTGCTAAAACAGCCGAGGATTACATGAAGGCTCTTGTTGCTGTAAAACGTGTGGTTGATGCCAACGTTAAAGTTCGTGTTAAACCGGACAACAGTGGTGTTGACTTAACTAACGTTAAAATGTCAATTAATCCATTCTGTGAAATCGCAGTGGAAGAAGCGGTTCGTTTAAAAGAAAAAGGAACTGTTTCAGAAATCATTGTTGTTTCTATTGGTCCTAAAGAAGCCCAAGAACAAATCCGTTCTGCAATGGCGCTTGGTGCTGACCGCGGTATTCTGGTTGAAGCTGATGACAGCCAACTGGGTGCGCTGGAAATCGCTAAAATCCTGAAAGGCGTTGTTGACGCTGAACAACCACAATTGATTCTTCTAGGCAAGCAAGCCATTGATGATGATTCGAATCAGGTTGGTCAGATGCTGGGCGCTTTAATGGGTGCAGGCCAAGGTACCTTCGCTTCTGAGGTGAAAGTAGATGGCGATAAAGTACAAGTAACACGTGAAGTAGACGGTGGTTTACAAACTGTTGAGCTGACACTTCCAGCAATCATTACCACTGACTTGCGTTTGAACGAGCCACGTTATGCGGCACTTCCAAACATCATGAAAGCGCGTAAAAAACCGCTGGATACCAAGTCACCTGCAGATTTCGGTGTAAACCCTGCAACTAAACTGAAAACAGTGAAAGTTGAATCACCTGCAGAGCGTAAAGCTGGCGTACAAGTGAAGTCTGTAGACGAACTTGTAGAAAAATTGAAAAACGAAGCGAAAGTGATCTAATACAGAAGGATAAAAATCATGAGTATTTTAGTTATCGCTGAGCACGACAACAAAGCATTAAACGCTGCTACTTTAAACGTTGTTGCTGCAGCGCAAAAAATCGGTGGTGATATCACTGTATTGGTTGCTGGTTCTGGCGCTCAGGCAGTTGCTGACCAGGCGGCTAAAGTTGCGGGCGTAAGCAAAGTATTACTTGCTGATGACGCTGCTTATGCAAACCAATTGGCTGAAAACGTGGCTAAACTTGTTGCTGAATTAGGTAAAGGCTATACACATATCCTTGCTGCTTCTACAACAACTGGTAAAAACATTTTACCACGTGCAGCTGCGCTTCTTGACGTAAGCATGATCACTGACATCATCGCGGTAGATAGTCCTAAGACTTTCAAACGTCCAATCTATGCAGGTAACGCAATTGCGACTGTAGAATCAGGCGAGAACATCGTATTGGCGACTGTTCGTGGTACGGCATTTGATGCTGTAGCTGCTGAGGGCGGTTCTGCTGCTGTTGAAGCTGCTGCGTCTACGGGTGATGCGGGTATTTCTAAGTTTATCAACGAAGAAATCGTTAAATCTGAACGTCCAGAATTAACAGCGGCTCGTATTGTTGTTTCTGGTGGGCGTGGTGTAGGTTCTGGTGAAAACTATCACAAGATCCTTGATCCATTAGCTGACAAGCTTGGTGCTGCTCAAGGTGCTTCACGTGCTGCAGTAGATGCTGGCTTCGTACCAAACGATATGCAAGTGGGTCAAACGGGTAAAATCGTTGCACCTGACCTGTACATCGCTGTAGGTATCTCTGGTGCGATTCAGCACTTGGCGGGTATGAAAGAGTCTAAAGTGATCGTTGCGATCAACAAAGATGAAGAAGCGCCAATTAATGCAGTTGCTGACTACTGGTTAGTCGGTGACCTGAATACTGTTATTCCTGAATTGGTTTCTAAAATCTAATTCCTGAATCGGGTTCAAAAGACGCTCTTGCGCAGGCAGTAAAAGCAATGCTTTACTGTTTTGTGCAAGGGCGTTTTCTTATGCAAAAATTTTAAAAATACTCGGCAGTCGAAACTAGAGTATTTCATTTGCATGAAAAGTGATAAAATCCCGGTTTGCTTTTTCTCCTGTTTTTAATCATGTCCTTTTCCAAAGCCGCCCATATCCTGTTCATTAGTTTTCTGCTGATTGCGCTTTATCTGGGTATTTGTATTCATACTGCCCTGAATGCACCGCCTGCGGTGACTCAGTATTTATTTAGTGAATCAGGCGCTTTTGAAGTCATGAGTCCATGGTTATGTGCTGTGTTTGCTTAATGTTGAAATCAAGCCCAATACCCGAGTGTTTACGGCTATAGCAGCGACATTATTGGGATTACGGGAAATGGATTTTCATAAGCAGGTGTTTGAAATTAGCTTTATCAAAACGAATTTCTATCGTAGTGCTGAAATTCCGCTCATGGATAAGCTGCTCGGATTTATTTTATTGCTCGGGATTATTTTTGTCTTTCTGATATTGGCGAAAAAATTGGTTCAAACCATACGAAGCATGAAAGATTCTTTGAATATTGCACATTTTTTTATCTTCCTCACCATTGCCTGTGGCGGACTGAGCAAGGTGCTGGATCGCACGACCTCAACCCTGAAAGAAGAATTCGGCATCCAGTTGGTGCCACATACTCAAATCATGATTATGACCATTGAGGAAGGGGTAGAAATGTTATTGCCAGTTTTATTGATTGTGGCCGTGCTGAGCTATCGTAAAGTACTGAACCAGGCACAATAAAAATATAGAAAAAACGATGAAGATGCGCCAGTTGATTGGCGCATTTTGTTTTTGTACTCCTGTATTTCTCAAAATTTTGGGTATTGAAAAATCCTGTCTGGATGCGCTGATTTTCGGTTTTGAAATAACAAGAAAATGATCACTAAAATGAAGATAATTAACAAGGTTAAGCTGAATATTTCGACACAAAAATACAAGTGTTTATGCTATAATTTAGGGCTGTATTTTAGTTTTTAACTCAGTCGTTTGAGTTAATGATTTTGCTAGTTTTACGACATATAAATACAAGCCAAAATTGGCTTGTAGAATAAGGAGTATGCATGAGCGTATCGGAAATTAGACCGATTGCCATTGAGGATGAACTTAAAAGCTCATATCTCGATTATGCGATGAGCGTGATTGTGTCACGTGCATTGCCCGATGTACGAGATGGTTTAAAACCTGTTCATCGTCGTGTGCTTTTCGCAATGCACGAATTAGGCAATGACTATAACAAAGCTTATAAAAAGTCTGCACGTGTAGTCGGTGACGTCATCGGTAAATATCACCCGCATGGTGATTCTGCCGTATACGAAACCATTGTACGTATGGCGCAAGATTTCAGCTTGCGTTACCAATTGGTTGATGGTCAAGGTAACTTCGGTTCGGTCGATGGCGATAGCGCAGCAGCCATGCGTTATACCGAAGTGCGTATGCGTAAACTGACCCACGAACTGTTAGCGGATCTTGAAAAAGATACCGTCGAGTGGGAAGACAACTACGATGGCTCTGAGCGTATTCCTCAAGTCATGCCAACCCGTGTTCCGAACTTGTTGATTAATGGTGTCACTGGTATTGCAGTCGGTATGGCGACCAATATGGCGCCGCATAACATGACTGAAGTGGTGAATGCGTGTCTGGCCTATGCCAATGATCCTCAAATCAGCATTGAAGGATTGATGGAACATATTTCTGGTCCGGATTTCCCGACAGGTGGCATCATTTACGGTAAATCAGGTATCGTCGATGCGTACCGTACTGGTAAGGGCCGTTTGCATATCCGTGGTAAATACCATTTCGAAGAAGATCCGAAGAATGGCCGTACCACGATTGTCTTCACTGAAATTCCATATCAGGTCAATAAAGCAAAAACCATTGAGCGTATTGCTGAACTGGTCAAAGAGAAAAAACTTGAAGGTATTTCAGAGCTTCGTGACGAGTCTGACAAAGACGGTATGCGTATCGCGATTGACCTGAAGCGCGGTGAAAACGCCGAAGTGATCGTGAACAACCTGTTCCAGAACACGCAACTTGAAAACTCTTTCAGCATCAATATGGTTTGTCTGGACAATGGCCAACCAAAATTGATGAACCTGAAAGACATCATTGCCGCGTTTATCCGTCACCGCCAGGAAGTTGTGACACGTCGTACCATGTTCGAATTACGCAAAGCGCGTGAACGTGGTCATATCTTGGAAGGTTTAACCGTTGCCCTGGCGAATATTGATGCCATCATCGAAACCATCAAGAGTTCTGCGAATCCGGCTGAAGCGCGTGAGCGTTTGCAGGCAGGTGAGTGGGCTGGTGGCGGTGTTTTGGCCTTGCTAGAAAAAGCCGGTTCAGTTTCTGTACGCCCAGATGAGATTGAAGGTGAAGATCCAAGTCGCCCGTTTGGTTTGGATGGCGAGATTTATCGTCTGTCACCAACTCAGGTGAATGCGATTATGGAACTTCGCTTGCATCGTTTAACTGGTCTGGAACAAGACAAGTTACATGCTGAATATAGTGAAATCCTGTCACAAATTGCTGAACTGACTGCAATTTTGAATGATTTTAATCTGTTGATGAACGTGATTCGTGAAGAGCTTGCACTGATCCTTCAGCAATATGGCGATGCACGTAAAACGTCGATTGTCGAATCACGTATCGATTTCTCTCGTGAAGATCTGATTCCTGAAGAGCAAATGGTTCTGACGGTATCGAAATCAGGTTATGCAAAAACTCAACCATTGTCTGACTACGCCGCACAGCGTCGTGGTGGCCGTGGTAAGTCTGCGACCAGCATGAAAGAAGATGATTACATTCAACATCTGATTGTGACGTCAAGTCATGCGACGGTACTTTGCTTTACCAACGTTGGTAAGGTCTATCGTCTGAAAGTCTATGAAGTGCCACAAGCATCACGTGGTGCTAAAGGTCGCCCAATGGTGAACTTGTTGCCGCTGGATGAAAACGAGACTATTACCGCGATCTTACCGGTGATTGACGCGCCGAAGAAATTCAAGGAACGTCTGGCTGACTTCAAGGCATTTGTAAAAGCCAATGCAGCGCAGTTGCAAGCCAATGAAGTGATCAATGCTCATTTTGCCGAGCTTGAAGCAGCGCTGACTGAATCTGAAGATGGTGCAGATGATATTTCTGATGCATTGCGTATTCAATTGAAACAGTTGGGCTTGGAGCTTTCTGCAACAGACCTTGATGATGACATCATCAATGACTTTGCTCAGCAGGCTGAAGCGGTACGTAAAAACTTCTATGTGTTTATGGCGACTGAATACGGTACGATTAAACGTGTAGAGCTTGAACAGTTCTCAAATGTTCGTTCAAACGGTTTACGTGCGATTGAGCTGAATGGCGATGATACCTTGATTGGTGTAGCGATTACTGATGGCGAACAGCAAATCATGTTGTTCTCGAATGAAGGTAAAGCCATTCGCTTCGCTGAGACTGATGTGCGTTCAATGGGCCGTTCTGCCAAAGGTGTACGTGGTATGCGCGTGACCATTGGTGCAGCTGCACAGCTAGAAGAAAATGACGAAACTGAGATCGAGTCTGATGACGAAGATGGTTCAGATTCAGCATTGATTAGCCGAATCGTATCACTGGTGGTTGTACCTGAAACTGGTGAAGTACTGTGTGCATCTGAAAATGGTTATGGTAAACGTACTCCAGTAGATGACTTCCCGACCAAGAAACGTGGCGGTAAGGGCGTGATTGCGATCAAGACCTCTGAACGTAATGGTCAATTGGTGGGTGCTGTTGCCATTGATGCAAGCAAAGAACTGATGCTGATTTCAGATGGTGGTACGCTGGTTCGTACCCGTGCATCTGAAGTGGCGCAAACTGGTCGTAATGCACAAGGTGTTCGTTTGATCCGCTTAGGTAATGAGGAATTGCTGGTCGGTGTGGTTTCAATTGAAGCTGTTGAAGAAGATGAGTTTGTTGAAGCGATTGAAGGTGCAGAATCTTTAGTGGCAGAAACAGATGTAGCAGTTGAAAATGAGCAAGTTGAAAAAGATGGTGAAAATTCAGTAGAAGAATAAGTTTTTTACTGATAAAAAGGGCGCTTCGGCGCATTGCTGTCCCACAATTTTTCACAAGAGGAAGCTCATTTGAGCTTCCTCTTGTTTTATGGGTATTTTATCGGGTGA
>NZ_JARDAL010000054.1:0-21579 GCF_048957595.1 Acinetobacter sp. AS5
AATTTCGGAAAATAGAAAGTAACTTAGACCAGTGTTGATCATTCAGCATTGTACGAGGCATAGCGAGAAGTAAATTTGGTTTGGCGATTAAATTTTACTTTCTCGCTATTTTTTTGAACAGAAAATGTCAACAGACCCTAATTAAACTCAAGTTTTGTTAGAGCCGCTAGTTTTTTGAAAAACATTTTTCAGTGATGTTGATAGAAGAACCGCTCAATCCTATTCTGTGTCTAACTAAAAAAATAAACATATATTTAGCCAACAGACACATTAAATAATGATCCGATCCATGCACTGAATAACATGGCGATAATTCCCCAGAGCATGACCCGAACTGCACCTCTCCAGACACTTACTCCACCGGCATAGCTCGCCAGTGCACCCATCATCCCCAAACTTAAAACGCCAATCAGCATGACGCCTTTATCCAGATAGTGTTCCGGTAAAATCATGATTGAAATTAAAGGAAATAATGAGCCTACCGTAAATGCCATGGCGGAAGAAAATGCAGCGAGAAAGGGTTGGGCAGAGGTATGTGCTGAAATACCAATTTCGTCTCGAGCATGGGCATCCAAGGCATTATGGTTGGTCAGCTGTTCAGCGACCTGTTGTGCCAAAGCAGGTTCCAACCCACGCTGTATATAAATCGTTTTGAGCTCATTTAACTCATGGGTGGGATAGCGCTGGAGTTCGCGCTCTTCCATGAGTAGATCATTGGTTTCAATATCTTGCTGGGATTTAACCGAAATATATTCACCGGCCGCCATTGATGCGGCTCCAGAAATCAATCCGGCAACACAGGTCACCAATAAAATTTCTGTGGATGCTCCACTGGCTGCAATACCCACCACCAGACTGGTGACCGAAATAATCCCGTCATTTGCCCCCAGTACAGCTGCACGAAGCCAGCCCGCGCGTTCGATATAATGTTTTTCAAGATGGTATGAATGGCGCACAATGAAGCCCCTTTTTTATTATCATCATGATTATATTAAATTTAAGTCATGTATAGATAGTAGGATTGAATCGATCTGAAAATTATCTTGAATGATCAGCTCATCGTGCGCTTGGCTGAGCATTTTATCAATCCAAGATAAAATCGAAGTGAGATTCATAAGTTCAAGAAATCAGACGCACTTGATACATAATTGATTTACGAATGGTAAAAATGACTAAAGCAAATCAAACATATCGAACAAAATAATAGCTGAGTGAGTTGGTTTAAAAAGAGAATTATCATGAAAGAAAAACATGAAAGCCATAAATGCTTGGTATGCGGCAAGCACTTTCTTCTGAAAAATCTCACCCCGATGGGAACAGTCAGACAAGTCATTACCGAAGAGATTGCCAAAGATATTCCAGGCTGGACACCGCAAGATTATATTTGCCAGGCAGATTTAACCCAGTACCGTATACAGTATGTACATTCATTATTAAGTTCGGAAAAGGGTGAAGTGACTGATCTTGAGTTTGAAGTGATTGATAGCATGCATCAGCATGAACTGATTACCAAAAATGTGGAAACAACCTTAGAGCAAAAGTGGGCTTTGGGAGAAAGGCTCGCTGATAAAATTGCAACTTTTGGTGGAAGCTGGACCTTTTTGATTTGTTTTGCAATCTTTTTGAGCCTGTGGATTACGATAAATACTGTGGTGATGGTGACACGACCTGCTGATCCTTATCCATTTATTCTGTTGAATTTAATCCTGTCCTGTCTCGCGGCGATTCAGGCACCTATTATTATGATGAGCCAGAACAGACAGGAAGCCAAAGACCGCTTACGTTCACAAAATGATTATCAGATCAATTTAAAAGCCGAACTGGAAATTCAGCATTTACATGAAAAATTAGATCATCTGCTGCTACACCAATGGGAACGGTTGGCGCAAATTCAGGAAATCCAGCTAGACCTACTTTCTGAAATGAGCAAAAAAGATTAAAGGATGTTGTGGGGGAAATCTCTATTATTTTATAGAGCTTATAAGTAATAAGATCGCCATATGCCTTGAGTTACTATTATCTCGCTCAAGATTTGACACATATTAAAAAGCCCACAAAGGAGTGGGCTCAAACTGTAACCGTCTTATTTAAATAAAATAACTGGTTTTGGTCATCAATTTGGAAATGCCTGTCATGGCGATCTTAACTGGAACGGGTAGATCTACACCGCCAGCATTTAACGCTGTATCCCGATGATGCAGTTCATCTTCATTCATCTGTTCTAGAATACGACGAGAACGTTCATCCTGCGGTGGCAACTGGCTAAGATGATGCTGTAAATGCATGCTGACCTGACGTTCTGTTTCAGCCACAAAACCCAGACTGTATTTATCGCCTGCGATTCCGGCAATTGCACCCATACCGAAGGAAAGACCGTACCAGACCGGATTGAGCAGACTGGTATGGCTATCCAGTTCTTTTAAGCGGTTTTCACACCAAGCCAGATGATCCTGTTCTTCAATCGCTGCCTGTTCCATTTCGCGACGTACATTCGGGAGTTTCGCCGTCATCGCCTGACCATGGTACAGCGCCTGTGCGCAAACCTCACCACTATGATTGACCCGCATTAAACCTGCCACATGACGTGCATCACTGACGGTTAACTGTGTTTCTACCGGTTGGGCCGGATTTTCACGTTGGGCCGAAGTCGTGCCCGGGACTAGACTGCGTAATGCCTGGTCAAAAGAGTGAATCAGTTTATCGAGACCTGTATATTGACGCATGAATTAATCCTCCAAGGGCGCTTTTGCAGTTTTGATCATTGGTTTCAGCCGGTAAAGTAGCCAGAGAGTAAACAGGCCGCTTAATACTGCGGTAATACAAAAAAGTATTTTAAGATCAAGCTCTAAAACACTTAAAATAATAATCGAGAATATAGCAGAAGATACCATGAAAACGGCATTCAGAATGTTATTTGCTGCAACCACACGCGCACGATGTGAGCGGGGAGAATGCGCCTGCATCATGGCATACAGCGGTACAATATAAAAACCGCCGCTAATTCCAAGTAAGGTGACGGCCAGCATCACATGATAATAGCTCCAGCCTTGCTGAAAGACATCTGCCAGGCCGATTAATGCACCTGTACGTTCTGGAACAAAGGCCAGACTCGCAGCCAGATACAGGGCAAAGACCACCAGACCGATTGCGCCAAAAGGCACCATCTTGATATTGACCTGACTGCCGCCAATTTTACGGCATAAGTATGAACCCAGACCAATTCCGACAGAAAAAAAGGTTAAGAGGAGACTGGCGACATTTTCAGATGCATGCAGATTTTGTAATGTCAGCTGAGGAATTTGGGTCAGATAGGTTGCACCATAAAACCAGTACCATGAATTGCCCAGTAAAATGGTAAAAATCAGAGGTAAGCTTTTGGCATATTTCAAGGTCTGCAAGCTGGTGCGGAAAAAATTCCAGTCAACTTGCAGCTCAGGCGCGGGAATACTTTGTTTCAGGATATAGCGACTGGATATATAACCAATCAAGGCGATGCTGATGACGGTTAAACTGATCCAGATCAGGTTGCCGGCGGAAGCTGCAATGACTGCACCGCCCAGAATCATACCGAATAGGATTGCCAGAGAAGTTCCGGACTGAAACAGGGCATTGCCGGACATCAGTTCATTCGGTTTCAGGACTTCAGGTAAAATCGCATATTTGATCGGGCCAAAGAAAGTGGAATGGGTGCCCATCAGGAACAGGGCAAATAACAGAATCCATAAATTGCCCATGAGGAAACCGACAGTTCCCAGCAACATAATGGCAATTTCCAGAAGCTTGAGATAGCGAATCAGCTGTGAACGTTCGTATTTGTCGGCAATCTGACCGGCCGTGGCTGAAAAAATAAAATAGGGCAAGATAAACAGTAAAGCCGCCAGATTATTTAAAGTGCTGATGCTGGCCGATTGCTGTTGAATCCAGCCATAAGTAATGACCAGCAGTAACGCCTGTTTAAATACATTATCGTTTAATGCACCAAAAAACTGCGTCAGAAACATCGGTAAAAAGCGCCGAGAAGCTAACAAATGTTCATTTTTGTTCATATAGGCCGTGCTACATTAAGTTTTATTAAGAAATGTCAGTTATGCGTAAACATTGAGAAAAATCATGTAAGATACTTTCAGCCATGTAAAGGTAAAAACCAATTAATTAAGCTCCTTAGCTTATATTTTTCGGTCAAATAATCAATTAAAGAATGTATTCGTTTAGAGTTTGCTATGCCTGCAAAGAAAAATTTTAAAAAAACGATGCTAAATCGCAGTATGGGGCCTCTCATACCACAGCATAGTGGTATGCAGCTGTGTATGAGCATCTTTTTTATGATGTTATCCCATCAGAGCATGGCACAAACCGAACAGCCCGAAACACCTGTGGCCATTTCTCAGGCAGAAATGGTGGACGAGCTATCCAAAGAAGCGATTCGTCAGGGAGTGGCCACGTCCGAAACGGAAGCGGAAGAAAAAATCGAAGAAGCCTTGGAGCCTGAAGTTCCAGTGGACAGCATGTTGATGCTGGAACAACAGCAAAATGCAGGATCTGGTCTGGGTGAATTTACGCCGATCGAGTTTGATGATCTGGAAGATCTGCCAGTACAGACTATTGATCAGAACATGGCCAATGAAATTTACCAGATAGCTGAGCAAGCCAAACAGGAAGCACAAAATTATCGCAATAACCAGACCACTGAAACAGTGGTGGCAGATATTAGCCAGCAGGAACTGCTGGAAATTAATCAGGCACCGGTGAATGTCGATCAGTTGATGCAATCGATTCAGGCAGACAGCAAGATTATTGTACAAAATAATGAAGCCGGATTGACCTTGCCAGAAGTGCCAGGTCAGCTTGTCGCTGAGGATGATAAACGTCCGAATCTGTTCAAACGACTATTTTATAAAATCCGTCCTCCACGTCAGATCATGACCGCAAGAGTTCCCCGCATTAGTGCAGATGTGGTGATCATATATGGGCAAGGTGTGGCGCAAAGTAACGGTATGCTGAATCGTAAAGATGTGCCTGAAGGCCATCTGAATTTAAGAAATAATGTCAAAGCCAAATTATCCAGTTTTACCCAAGAGTCTTTTGGCGACTTTAATTCGGCTTTGCCGCAATTACGCACCTTGTCCAGACAGGCAGCGCAAGCGGTGGGCTATTATAATGCTCAGTTCAGATTTGAAAAACTCTCTGATAGTCGGGTTCGGGTTTTTGTGACCCCGAATGAACCTGTCCTGATTAGCAGTCAAAATATTGAATTTACTGGAGAGGGCGCCGAACAGCCGCAATTCCAGGTCATCAGTCTTTTACCTGAACAGGAAGAAGGCGATATTTTCAATCATGGCAATTATGAAAAAACCAAGACACGCATTACCACAGCAGCCAATAACAATGGTTATTTTGATTCATTCTGGCGTCTGCATGATGTAAAGATTGCTCAGCCACAAAACACCGCCGATGTGAATCTGCGTTTTGAAACGGGTGAACGTTATAAATTAGGCAATGTCGAGTTCAGAATGAGCGATCCTGAAAAGGAATTTCCGCTGGATCGAGACGTACTGGAAAGTCTGGTCACCTGGACAGATGGTGCAGATTATACCTTCTGGCGGGTGAATGGCTTGGCCAATAACCTGACCAACTCACGTTATTTTAACTATACTCTGGTGGATGCGATTGGCCCTGATCCGCTTGATAAAGAGCTGGAACTGGCACCCGATATTCAAAGCCTGATTGAAGAACAGAAACGGACTGAAGATCAGGCTGCTACTATGCAACCAGCTCGCTCGGTATCCTCTTCTCAGGAAGTGACCCAGAATGTCGTAGATGAAGACCAGTTTGCCGGTAGCCGCGATCAGGAAAGCGCAAATTTAAGAACTTTACGGGTTGAGCAGCAAACCAAAGAGAATGAACAGGACCGTTTAAAAGTACAGGCACGGGAAGAGAAAAAGATTCCAGTGATTGTGACTTTAAATGCAGACCGTTTAAATAGTGCTGAAGTGGGTTTGGGTTATGGCACAGATACCGATATCCGCTTACGTGGTCAATATCGTCGTGCCATTGTGAACAAGCGCGGACATTCGTTTGATGCCAACATGGAGTTATCTGGCATCCGTCAGTCGATTGATGGACGTTATAATATTCCCTATCACCATCCGCTGAATGATTATGTCAGTATTGTGGGTGGTTATGAGCGTGAAGAGCGTGAAGGCGTCGCACAGGGTGAAGGCCTGTTGATTGAATCGGCAGTCTTAGGTGCAGACCGGATTATCAAGAATCCACGTGGTAGCTGGCAGCGGACTTTTGGCGCACGTTATCGTCTGGATCGTTTGAAGCAGGATGGTTCTGTCGATTTTAACCAGATTCCAGAAGCTTTTCGCTTTAATACCGAAGATGAGCAGCAATCGCTATTAGTCGGTTATGAAGTTTCACGTACCGAGAGCGATCGTCGGGTCAACCCAACCAAAGGTTTTAAGCAGACCTATAAGATTGAACTGGGCAGTGAGGCTTTACTCTCTGATGCCGATATGGCCATTGTGAATGCAGGTTGGCGGTTTATCTATTCATTGGGTGAAAATGCAGACCATCAGTTTGTGGGTCGTGCCGATGCAGGCTATATCTTTACTGAAGATTTTGCCAAAGTGCCGTATAACCTGAGATATTTTACCGGGGGTGACCAGAGTATCCGCGGTTTTGATTATAAGAGCCTTTCTCCGGAAATTGACGGTTTTAAAGTAGGTGGTCAGGCCTTGGGCGTGGCTTCATTAGAATATAATTATCAGTTTAAGGAAGGCTGGCGTGCTGCGGTCTTTGCAGATGCCGGAAATGCCTATAATAAAGAATTCAGTAATCCGACCGAATATGGCGCGGGTGTGGGTGTGCGTTGGGCTTCACCGATTGGGCCAATACGTATAGATGTTGCGACTGGACTGTCTGATGACAATTATCCGATTCGTTTACATTTCTTTATTGGATCACAGTTATAAAACATCATTTTAAAAAATAGTTATTTGGGTAGATCATGGTCGAGAACCAACCACAGCCAGAACAAGAACCACAAGATAGCGTTGTGCCGAAAAAGCGCCGTATATTCAGAAGCATCCTATTGTCGGTGCTTTTTTCGCTGATTTTTCTGCTGTCTGTGTTGGCTCTACTGTTTTCGACCAATCAGGGCAGTAAATTTCTGCTGGATCAGGTGCTGGAACGCCAGCAAATTATTCAATATGAATATGAAGGCGGCAATTTATGGCGCGGAATTATTCTTAAAAATGTGCTGGTCAGTCTGAAACCGGTCGATGTCAAAATTGATCGTGCTGATGTAAAACTGGGTTGGCGCGCGATTGTCAAAAAAGAAATTCATCTGACTGAAGCCGATGTCCTCAATCTGCAAATTATTAACAAGCAACCTTCAACGGGCGAACCGTTCAAGTTTAATGCTATCCGTTTGCCTTTTATCTTGCGCGTTGATCATCTATTACTCGATCATCTGGTGATTAAAACCCAGACCAATGCAGTCGATTTCTATAATATTGAACTAAATGAGGCACTCTGGTCTGGTACCGAATTAAATTTTGAAGATTCCCGTATGGACATGGGCTATCTGTCAGTCCGTGAAGCCACTGGTAAAATGCAGTTTGAAGGCAAATACCCTCTAGATGCCACGGGCATCGTCAATCTGCCTTCTTTAAGAGACAGCCTGAATATTCATGATATTCAGGTGAGGGCACGTGGAACGCTGGACACCATCCAAGCTGGTGTAGCGACCAATACGCCTGATTTATTAACGGGTTGGGTTATCGTACATCCTATGCGTCCTCAGGTACCGATGCGCGGCGAGTTAAAGTTCAAGGATTATCACTGGCCTATTCTAGCCGAACAGAAATTGTTTACCAAAGACGGTATTGCCGAGTTCAATGGTGATATCAAGCGTCTGGACCTGAACGTCCAGACTGACCTGATTGGGGGAAATATTCCGCAAGGTCAGTATAGTGCGGTGATGTATACCGATCTGGTCAATCAGCTGAATATTACCGATCTGAATGGTCAGTTGATGAAAGGCGCAGTCAGCCTTGCCGGGACAGTGGGCTGGAAAGACCGGGTCAGCTGGGATCTGGCTGGGCGTTTGAACGGGATTGATCCTAAACATGAGCGCATTCCGCAAGTCGTACAAGATTTCTTGCCACCAAGTCTGGATGCCAATATTGCTTCTGCGGGTAATCTGGAAAATGGCCTGCACCTTACTGGATTGGTTGATTTTGACCGTTATGAAAGCTGGAATCTGAAGCTGGATCAAAACCCGGTCAAAGGCAATAAAGCGCAGCCGATGCTGTTAGATGTTGCCTGGAAAAATATTGATCGCGCCGTACCTTATGTGGGCTGGCTCAGCAGTCAGTCTGGCGATGTCAAATTGGCATTGGTCGAAGGTCAGCAGAATATTCATGTGGCCACTAAAGTCGAGCAGCATGAAGAAGGTCTTCTACCTGCAGGCATGTATCAGGCTAAGCTCAATCTGAACAAAAATATCCTGAATGTCCCGAGCTTTAATTACAGCGCCAATGCACAGGCAGGCAGCTTAAGCGGCAATGCACGGATTGAACTACCACAGGAAAAACGTCAGTTAAAATGGACCGCGGTATTAAATGCCAAAAATTTGAATACCCAAAGTATTGCCGCAGCTTCACCGGTAGATCGTTTGAATGGCCAGGTTAAAGCCAATGGTTATGCGCAACCGAATCAGCAGATTATTAAACTGAACAGTGTCGACCTGACCGGACGACTGGCGGAGCAAAATGAAACCGTACGTTTGACCGGTAACAGTACCATTGCCTTGTTATTCCATAATGAAAAAGCGGGTGGCGGATTTAAAGGTTACGCGGTCAATTATGATGGTGCTTTAAATGCCAGCCAGCTTAAAGCCAGTCAGGGTATGCTGAAACTGCGCGTTTCAGGCACCCCGGAAATGTTGAAGATAAATGAATTCCGTCATGATGGTGTGGCTGGCAAGATTAATGCCAGTGGTCTGGTCAATCTGGCGAATGGCATTGGCTGGGATATCAATGCGTCCTTAATCCGCTTTAAGCCGCAATATTTTAATGCCAAACTGAAAGGCGAATTGTCAGGCAATGTGCAAACCCAGGGCGTTTGGTCAGATGCCCTAAAACGCATTCAGATTCAACGCTTAAATCTGGCCGGTATGCTGAATAATAAACCGGTACGTGGTACAGGTAATTTATCGGTCATCATCAATTCAAACCAGCGCGGTTTTGTACCACAGCAGTTTGAAGCAAATAACCTATTCCTGTCATATGCCAGCAACCAGATTCAGGCGACCGGTAATGCACAAAATCTCCAACTGAAAGTCAATGCGCCGGCCCTGTTTGAATTGTATCCCGACTTAAGAGGTCGTGCGCAAGGCTATATCAATATGCAGGCGCAGCCACGTTTACAGGCTTCGGCTAACCTATCTATCGACAATTTTGCCTTTAAAAACCTGTTTAGCGTGCAGAAAGTTCGTGTTCGCGGACAGTTGCCAACATCGCAAAGCACACCAACTTTATTGACCGCGACAATGGATCGCCTGCGTAGCGGTTCACGCGAGATTGTACGCGGTGAGATATCACTGGCCGGTACCCGTGCTGCACACATTCTCAAAGTACAGGCAGAAAACCGCTTGTCAAAATTCTTTGTGCAGCTCGCCGGTGGCTTTAATGTCCAAAATAACTGGCTGGGTCAGATTCAAAAAGGTGATTTCGACTCTTTACGTGCCCGTCTGGTGCAGCGTCAAAATGCAGCAGTGATTTATAACAGTGCTCAATCGGATCTGTTTGTTGGTGCCCATTGCTGGATGAGTCAGCAAAGCCAGTTGTGTTTTGATCAGCCGATTCGGGTCAACAAAACCCGTGGTAGTGCCTCTTTTATTACTCAAAACCTTGATCTGGAAGACTTCAGTGCCTTCCTGCCGGATGGATTGGCATTGACAGGTAAAGTCAATGGTTATGCCAAGGCTGCCTGGGCACAAGGTGGCAAACCTAAAATTGATGCGCGTCTGGTGACTCGTGATGGTGTGGTGGGTCTATCTTCTGAAGATCCGGATTATTTAGGTTCTACACTTAAATATGATGAAGTCGGGCTGGTGGCAAAAAGCGTGGCAGATGGTTTGCAGCTTCGTCTGGATGTCAAAACACCGGATATCGGAACGGGATATGCCAATGTCATTATTGATCCATATCGCGACACTAAACCAATGCGTGGCGAAATTGCCTTTAACCAGGTGCAACTCAAGGTCTTTAAGCCATTTGTTCAGGATATCCGTAATCTGGACGGGACTTTATCTTATGCCGGTAAAATTAGTGGGACTTTAAGCGATCCTTTACTTGAGGGTGAAGTCCGAGTCAAAGATGCGTCGATCAGCATGATTTCCTTGCCGGTTAATCTGACCAATGTACAACTGTATTCATCCATACGCCAGAATACTGCCAGTATTAATGGCGCATTTAACAGTGGTCGCGGTGCGGGTAAAGTCACTGGATCGGTGGACTGGAAAGGCGATCCACGGGTGCAACTCAAACTGCAAGGTGACAATTTGCTGATTCGTCAGGCGCCGTTGATTACCGCCGTGGTTACACCAGATTTGAGTCTGGATATGTATCCATTGAATAAAAAGCTGAGTCTGAGTGGTACAGTCGATGTACCACGTGCGCTGATTTCAATGCCTGAAGCCTCCGAACCGGTGGTGGGTCTATCTTCAGATGTACGGGTCGTGCGTGAAGGTGATGATCAGCTGGCGATCCTGAAATCGGCACGTCCTTGGGATATCCGGGCAGATGTGGCTGTTTCTTTGGGTAATCAGGTCATTTTCCAGGGCTTTGACAGTCGTATTCCTCTATTGGGTCGAGTCAATCTGTCACAGCGAGGTCTGGAAACCGCGATGCGTGCCAATGGTGCAATCGGGGTGTCACAGCGGGTGAAAATCGAAGCCTATGGTCAAAGTCTGGATTTGAATCGTGCGATTGCGCGTTTTAATGGCGAACTGACCAATCCGACGCTGGACATTGATGCCAATAAATCGGTTCAGGGAAGTACAGTCGGGGTACGTGTAACAGGTACTGCATCGAGCCCAAGTATTCAGATTTATAATGATGCGGGCTTGTCAGAGCAGGAAGCGTTGAATGCCTTGA
The DNA here is from genome assembly GCF_048957595.1 of Acinetobacter sp. AS5. Classification (NCBI taxonomy): domain Bacteria; kingdom Pseudomonadati; phylum Pseudomonadota; class Gammaproteobacteria; order Moraxellales; family Moraxellaceae; genus Acinetobacter; species Acinetobacter sp. AS5. Next base: position 11,169 of record NZ_JARDAL010000054.1, read on the forward strand.
TTACCGGTCGTGTCAATGAAGGTACATCGGGTTTAAGCCAGACTGAAGGCTTCAGATCCGATGTGAATAATACCATCGCTGCTGCGGGTATCAGTCTGGGCCTGGGTGGCACCCGTGCGCTGACCAACCAGATTGGGCGTAGTTTTGGCTTAAGTGGGTTGGCTTTGGATGCCCAAGGAACAGGAGATGATACGCAAGTTTCTGTGACTGGTTATATTACGCCTGATTTGTATCTGCGCTATGGGGTCGGGGTATTTACACCCGTGAATAAGCTCACTTTACGTTATCAGGTAAATCAGCGTCTGTATCTGGAAGCGAGTCAGTCTTTAGAACGTGCGATTGACTTGTTCTATAATTGGCGCTTCTAATTTAAGCAATAAAAAAGCCCTAAAATTTTAGGGCTCTTTTATTGGGAGACACAGGACAAAGATTTTATTAGCTATAAAGTAGATTGATGTCATAGTCAGCAGAAGCATTGATCTCTAAATTCAATCTCTATACATATATGACAATAGAGTTACGAGTAGAGAAAGAATTTAGGATGAGACTTCAGGGTGAAGAAAACTGCTCGTCGTATAATTCAGTTATCACATATAGAAAATCAATTAAAACATGCAATAACAGACTGAAAATCAATAAACCCATAATAAAAATAGGTGTATATTGAAAATACGATTTCACGCATAAGAGTATCTTCGCATGTCGACTAAATTTATCATCCGTTTTGCTGCGATTCTATTTTCTGTACTTATTTTGACTGCATTAGCCATTCAATTTTTCTTTAAACCGGACGTAACCGTAGTTCTATGGATTTTCGCTGTACCTTTCATTTTGGGCATCCCAATTTTGGCTTCTGTTGTATTGACCACCAATGATGAACTTGATATTCATAGCGTTAATTAGGCTTGAACCTTAAACTGGCGCATTTAAAGTGCATCTAATCTTTGCTGATAGAGCAGCCGGCATTTGCACTTAGTTCAAAAAAAAGGCCTTATTTTAAAGCAATGCCAGTCAGTTAAGCATGCACTAGAAAATGTAGTAAAAATGAGTGTATGTTTACGCTCATTTTTTTATCAGGTTATTCCAGAATTTGGATTTAACTCTCAAATCATCATGATTTACATAAACTCTAAGAAATAAGGGAATATTCTTATCATTATTCATTCAAAATAGGTCTTCATCATAAAACTCATCATTTTAGAGAAAACAGAATGCCTAAAAATAATTATCTATCAGCTCTAGAACAAGTTTATGACTTTTTAAAGGAACGACCAGGTTTTAAGGATAAAAGTGAATTTGATAAAGCGGTAGAATATTTTAGAACTCTACATGAAAGTGATCCTCTGGATTTCAGAGTTCAAGCACCGAATACTGTCGCTGGAAAATTTGGGGCTAAAGAGACTATAAATTTAGGGTCTATGCCAGAATTCAGTAATAAGGAAAATTTCCTTAACTGGATAGATACGCAAATTAACCACTAGTTGAAGGACTTTAAGCAAACTCAGCATGCGGCAGGTTTTCATTTATTATTCATACATTCATTAACATGTAGTACAGAAAACAATCGAAACTGAGTTGGAAAACTACAAATTTGAATGATAACTTTATATTCAAATCTTCCCAGTAAAGAGGTGAGCAATGAAGTTGTTGACTTTGGTTGGTATGGGAGTAGCAGCGAGTTATTGTTATAAAACTATGAAAAATGGCAAGCTTGCTCTTTCAAAACCTGACTTTGATGAAAGTGTAAAACGATTTGTACTGCAAGAATTTGCAGCTTAGTTCTTCATGATATATTTTCCAAAAAGGCTCATCGGAAGATGGGCTTTTTTATTTTCTAAAAATTTATAATTCTAATATTCAGATTAAAAGCAGTTTAATTATAGCCACCATGTTATAAACCTACCTCGTGATCTATTTTAAATAATTAAATGAGAGCTAATGGATGATGAAGATGGAAATGAATGGTGCGAGCTTATATATTCTGAAGCCTTGAGAATATATAAACCAACAAAATACAACACAGTCAACAAACTGAGATTCTTTGCGCTGATTTTAGAATTATTCGCAGAAATGCAGCATGAGGATGTAATAATTCAAGTAAAGGCCGTGAATGTAAAACTTAAATTGAGATCTAAAAATTACATTTTTTGGGTGTTTGAAATGCCTGATTTTCAGGATAAGACGTTATTTTTAACTTATATGTCTAGTAAATTAAGTCAGCTATAAAGTGTCGTTGAAAGCTAAAATCGCCAATTACTTCAACAAGTATAGTTATTTTTTATAAAACTATAATTTTTTTTATATGTTAATGGTGTATTTATATATTTTTATCAATAGCTTGCTTATTCTCTAGTCGTTGCTCACTTTGACAACATACCTGAATCAGCGCAAAAGTGAAAAGGGGAAGACCTATCGAAAGATGGGCTTTTTTAATATGTATAGCTTATTGAACGAAAAGTAACTTAAAGCAAATGTAAGAAAACAGTTTATTAATACTCTCTATACTTTATTGGTAAATTCACAGTGCTATATTCGTTTTGCGAAAACAAGAAAACGCAAATAATATGAAGAAAATGACTACAGCACTAGCCCGTTTATTTGAAAAAGTAAGTGGGCTTTTTAATTGAAAAATTAATGTAATATTATGCTAATGTATAAATTATAAGTTTATATATAATGCATGAATAGATTCTATCGCTGTAGTTTCTTTCCAATTTCAGCCTCCTTCCCTAAGGAGGCATTTTTTTTTGTCGGTAGAAAATAATGTTCCAATGACTATTGTGTTTATTCAGTTACACAAATGATCATCGTTGACTATTGAATGAATCTTTCAAATATTTGAGCATGATATTTTATTAGTTAAATAAGTGATGGATCGCCATGATAGATGAAGAAAAGCCTTTAAACTTCGACAACGATAGTGAACCTCAAGATTTCGAAGATGAAGAATTTATCGATGATAAGAAAGAGGATGAAATGTACAATGCTATTACCAAAGATGGTTCTAGTGTTGATCCTGCGGATGATGGGACGCGTCATATTCGCCCTGAAGACGGTGATCCGATAGAAGTTGAAGAGTAATAAAAAGCCCAATTTAATATTGGGCTTTTTTATCGTCTGGTGGATGAGAATGAAAATACAATTTTTCCCATATGGAATTGAGCGGATTTATCAAAAACCCCATCTAGAAAATTTAATTATTCATTGAAATGATTTTTTTTCACTTAATAAAAAAGCCCTCATTAATGAGAGCTTTTATGTCAATTCAATCTAGCAAAATAGCCTAATAAGATATTTAAAATGGGGTGCAATTAATCGTTAAACGTCTCATTTAAAGCAGTTTGAACCGCTTCAACCCGGGCCTTGCAAGCTTTATAGGCAGTCATGGATTCTTCCACGATTTTCATCAAGTTATCAATATCCGGTTCTTGCTGAGATTCGAGCAGTTCCGCATTCTTTTTCAAGATGTCATAGCCTTGTTGGAAGCTCAAAGTATCATGATTCATGAGGAAGTACCTGTATAAGTTGTGCTGAAAAAATGCCGTCATGTAATTCGACTTCAACCAGATCGCTGGACTGAATCTGTTGAATAGAGGCAACCATATGTTCTTGCTGGCGCACGATGGCATAACCCTTGGATAAAACATGTTTAGGATTTTGTAGTAGCGTTTCCCGCATCAGGGCATCGAGCTGTTGATTGATGAGCAGGGTATGCTGTTGGGCCAGACTGGCAGTATTGGCCTTGATCTGTTGCAGACGTTGCAGCGCATCCATAATCTGGTTATTGGCCAGACTTTGAATCAGTTTCAAAAATTGATCATTCTGATTTTGATAAGCCTGAATCTGTTGCTGAGATAAACGCTGAATGCGCTGTAGATAATTCAGGACATCCTGGGTCAGTTCAAAGATATGATTGCGGATTCCAGCAATGACTTTACTCGGGGTATCAAAGGAGCGATGCGCAATCTCATCCAGAATAGTACGGTCTTTTTCATGCCCGATGCCGACCCAGACAGGTACCGAACGTTTACAGAGCAGGGCAGCCAGATCATAATCATTCAAATAAGCCAGATCATTGACTGCGCCACCACCTCGTATAATCACAATCAGATCCGGTGCTGTATTATAAGTCTGTGCCCATTGTTTGAGCGCTTGCGCCAGATTTTGCATAATACTTTGCGGGGCAGTATTTCCCTGAAAAGTCGCACTGTAGTAAATAAACTCACACACCTGCGCACGCTGAAGTGCATCGGCATCTTTTTTAAAATCTCCCAGGCCTGCTGCATTTTCGGGAGCAATCACCAGAATCCGGTTCAGGTCAAAAGGACTGGGCAAGTTTCTATTGCGCTGAATCAGTCCTTCAGTCGTCAACCGCTCAACAATCTGCTGATAACGCCGGGCAATATCTCCTAAGGTATAGCCCGAATCAATCTCGACAATATTTAAAGAAAAGCCATATTGCGGATCAAAGTTGGCTTTGACTTTAATCAGCACTTTCAGATCACGACTCAGCTCAATCCCGCTTTCACGTTCAAACTGCGTGACAATTTTCTGGGCACTAAATTTCCAGATGGTTGCTCGGCAACTGGCAATCACCTGATCGCTATCGGCTTCTTTTTCTGCCAGCTCCAGATAATAATGGCCGGCTTTAATACTTAGATTACGAATTTCGGCTTTGACCCATACTGGTGTATCGAAAGTGAGTTTGACCACTTCCTGAACCGTAGCAAGATATTCCTTGAGGGAGAGTTGAGGATCGTCTGTCATACCAATAGAAAGTTTAAAATTCAATCAAATATTAAATCAATCCAGCACAGATCACAAATCTAAAAGCGAAGTCATATTTGAATGATGTAATGACAATGTAATGCTATTAAAATGCATAATCACTTGGTTTAGGCGATTCGTCCGACATTTCCTTATTATGGAGAGGTTCTTCTCTTCTGTTTATCTTGTTCATGAGAGTTATAGCGTTGAAGTCCTTAATGCACAAAGGTCTTATTTCCATTCTTTAATGAAAAAGTACGGTTAAAAATGTACACAGACTTGTCTCTGGCAAGGACAAGGAAATATGCTAAATTGGTGAAGAATTATTAAAGAAGAATAGGCTCTCATGAAAAAAACAATGCTGTTCGGTTTGCTGGCTGTCGCTTTAAGCGCATGTACTACCACGCCGCAATCTAAGACGGAAGCTCCTAAAATAGGTTCAGCGAATCCTGCAAGCGCTTATTGTGTCAATCAGGGTGGCAAGCTTGAAATTCGTACTGAAAGCAATGGTCAGGTCGGATATTGCCATTTAAAGAATGGTCAGGTGGTCGAGGAGTGGGAATTACTGCACATAAATCAACCTAAATGTATTGCTGATCAGGCAGCGGCATTGGTCGGTCAGTCCAATTTGACTGAAGCGCAAATCAAGCAGAAAACCAAGGCACAAATTGTACGTATGGTCGAACCGGGTCAAGCGGTGACGATGGATTATCGTGAAGAACGAGTGACTGTCACCGTAGATCCTGTAAGCAAAAAGATTATTCAAGCTTCATGCGGTTAATCACATAAAATGAAAAAGCCCATGAGTGGGCTTTTTTTAATTCCATACAACTGGCATTTTGAAATGACAAATCTTCCCCGATCTTTTATATTGCCCCTCGGAAGGAGAAATTCATGAAAAAGTTATTGGCTTTATCGTTTATGCTGGCGCTGGCCGGTTGTGCCGAGAAGAAACCCTTAACCCCTGAAGAGCAGTGGCAAGGTTATTGTCGAAGTGTCGGTAATGCGGCGCGTACCATTATGCTGGATCGTCAGAATGCGATTGAGAAAGAAAAAGCAATCGAGCATGCCAACAAGATCGACGATGAGACCACCAAAGGTTTTATCCTGAACATTATTGATGAAGTCTATGCAATTCCAGCCGAAGAGATTAAGGCAGATGTAAAAGCAGCACGTGAAAAAGTCCGCGCTGAATTTACTGCAAAGTGTATTGCGACACCGCATGATGAATTACCAGATTACAAACCGTTCTAAGGGACGGTTTTTTTATATCTGGATAAAATTTCCAACGCATATTTCCCATTAAACGTATTTAAATATAAGCATCTTCAAAAGACTGAATAATAAAAATAGCCTAAGCAAAATGTACACTTTGTGACAATTTCTAAATCTAAAATATAGAAATACTTATCTTTATATTGAATAATGAATTTAACTCCAATTAACCGAGGAGTAGCACAATATGGAAGTCGTAAGATATTTGCATCATTCTGATCTGCTGCTGGAAGATGAAGAGGGTGTAGTCATTATTGGCGGCAGTCGCTATGTACTCAGTGTCGGTGACAAAGTCGTTTTAAAGAAGATACTAGAACAAGATAAAAAGCTTTATCAGGTGGACATTTCCTTTGCCAGCAATAATCACAGTAGCACCTATGAAGATGAATGCGTGGTGAAATTCCAAGGCTGCCGAGACTCATATCAGCAGTATTTAAACTCGACCACTGTACACTAAGGTGGAGTATCTTTTTAACGTCAAATCAGGCAACATCAGGGTTGCCTTTTTTATGCATTAAATTCAGTTAAAAGGGCCTATTCATGGGCTTGTTTCGTGTGGTGTAAGCTGGAACTGATTATGGAATAATCATTAAGAGCATCATTTAGTTATAAAATAACGAGCATCACGAAGAAACACTTGAGTTGCATTAACTTTTAACTGGAAATTTAGTAAAATTTCGGAGTCCATATTATTTATGAAGCTTGGAATAAGCAGGAATTCATAAGTAATTTTTTAAAAAAGAGGAATAACACTGTGCTAGAAGCTTACCGCCAACACGTTGAAGAACGTGCCGCACTCGGAGTCCCACCGAAGCCACTTGACGATGCCCAAACAGCTGCATTAGTTGAACTACTAAAAAACCCGCCAGCTGGTGAAGAAGCATACTTGGTAGATTTGCTTGAAAACCGTGTACCAGCAGGTGTTGACCAAGCTGCATATGTAAAAGCTGCGTTCTTAGCTGCATTGGCAAAAGGCGAAGCAACCTCTCCACTCGTTTCTAAAGAACGTGCTGTTTATTTACTAGGTACTATGCTTGGTGGTTACAACGTAGCGCCTTTAGTTGAACTTTTAGACAATGCTGAGCTTGCTGAACTTGCAGCTGAAGCATTGAAAAAAACGCTTCTTGTATTTGATGCATTCCATGACGTTGCTGATAAAGCAAAAGCTGGTAACGCAAATGCTCAAGCAGTTATGCAGTCTTGGGCTGACGCTGAATGGTTCACTAGCCGTAAAGACGTTCCTGAAGAAATCAAACTGACTGTTTTCAAAGTAACTGGCGAAACCAACACTGACGACTTGTCACCTGCACAAGACGCTTGGAGCCGTCCAGACATTCCATTGCACGCAAATGCAATGTTGAAAAACGTACGTGACGGAATCAATCCAGAAGTTCCTGGTGAAGTGGGTCCACTTAACCAGATTAAAGAACTGATCGCGAAAGGCAACCAGGTTGCTTACGTGGGTGACGTTGTTGGTACAGGTTCATCTCGTAAATCTGCAACTAACTCTGTACTTTGGTTCTTCGGTGACGACATCCCGCACATCCCGAACAAAAAAGACGGTGGTTACTGCCTAGGTTCTAAAATCGCTCCGATTTTCTTCAACACCATGGAAGATGCGGGTGCATTACCGATCGAGATCGATGTTGCCAACATGAACATGGGCGACGAAATCGTTCTTAAGATCGATCACGCTGCTGCTAAAGTAACTGCGTTCAAAGACGGCGCACAAATCGCTGAAGCTGAACTTAAAACTCCAGTACTTCTAGACGAAGTTCGTGCTGGTGGTCGTATTAACCTGATCGTAGGTCGTGGTTTGACGACTAAAGCGCGTGAAGCTTTAGGTCTTCCAGTATCTACAATGTTCCGTACTCCGGTTCAGCCTGCTGCAACTGGTAAAGGTTTCACTCAAGCTCAGAAGATGGTTGGTCGCGCTTGTGGTCTTCCTGAAGGTCAAGGTGTACTTCCAGGTACTTACTGTGAACCTAAGATGACTACTGTGGGTTCGCAAGATACAACTGGTCCAATGACTCGTGACGAATTGAAAGACTTGGCTTGCCTAGGCTTCTCTGCTGATCTTGTTATGCAATCTTTCTGTCATACAGCTGCGTATCCAAAACCAGTTGACGTTCAAATGCAACACTCGCTTCCTGATTTCATCATGAACCGTGGTGGTGTGTCTTTACGCCCAGGTGACGGTATTATTCACTCTTGGTTAAACCGTATGCTTCTTCCGGATACTGTTGGTACTGGTGGTGACTCGCATACTCGTTTCCCAATCGGTATTTCATTCCCGGCGGGTTCTGGTCTTGTAGCGTTCGCTGCAGCAACTGGTGTTATGCCACTTGACATGCCTGAATCTGTACTTGTGAAGTTCAAGGGTAAAATGCAGCCTGGTATCACGCTACGTGACCTTGTACATGCAATTCCTTACTACGCAATTAAGGAAGGTGACTTAACTGTAGAGAAGAAAGGTAAGAAAAACATCTTCTCTGGTCGTATCCTTGAGATCGACTTAACAGAAATGGAAACTGACCTGACTGTTGAGCAAGCGTTCGAACTTTCTGATGCTTCTGCTGAACGTTCTGCTGCAGGTTGTTCTATCACACTTTCTGAAGAGAAAGTTGCTGAATACCTTCGTTCAAACATCACCATGTTGAAGTGGATGATTTCTGAAGGTTATGGCGATGCGCGTACTATGGCTCGTCGTGTTGAGAACATGGAAAAATGGTTGGCTAATCCAAGCCTGATCAAAGCGGATGCTGATGCTGAATACACGAAAGTGTATGAAATCGATCTTGCAGACATCAAAGAACCTATTCTTTGCTGCCCGAACGATCCAGATGATGCAAAACTTCTTTCTGATGTTCAAGGCGCGAAAATTGACGAAGTATTCGTTGGTTCTTGTATGACGAACATCGGTCACTTCCGTGCGACTGGTAAATTGTTAGAGAAAGTTCCTGGTGGTGCGTTGTCAACTCGTTTGTGGATTGCTCCACCTACGCGTATGGACGAACATCAGTTGATGGAAGAAGGTTTCTATAACATTTATGGTAAAGCTGGCGCGCGTACTGAAATGCCAGGCTGTTCATTGTGTATGGGTAACCAGGCACGTGTAGCTCCGAACACGACTTGTGTATCGACTTCTACGCGTAACTTCCCGAACCGTTTAGGTCAAGGTGCTAACGTTTACTTAGCTTCTGCTGAACTTGCTTCTGTTGCTGCTGTATTGGGTAAATTGCCTTCTCCAGAAGAATACCAACAGTACGCAGCTCAAATTGACAGCATGTCAGCTGACATCTATCAATACTTAAGCTTCGACAAGATGAGCGAATATACTAACGCCGCTAAAGACGTTGATACGAAGAAAATTGCTGCCGCTCAGTTGACTTAATTCTTTGTTAATTAAGCAATAAGCGGTATAAGATAAGGGCTGATTAATCAGCCCTTATTTTTTTATGAAAAATTATTACGAAGAAAAATTTGAACATTTAGCTTTAGAACTTAGTGTGGAAAAAGCTAAAGAAAAAATTGTTAAAGAACTTTTATATAAAAGTACACCACCTAAGATAGGATTATTCAAAAATAAGTTTGATATGTTTTGGCAATCAAATTTTATTAAGTTACTTACATTTGATGAAGTTCAAAGTGAAAACTACATTTTAGCTTTGAGCCAATATTTGCGATTTGGGGGTGTTGATAAAAATGTCTGTGTAAATTATTTAAAACTAGATGTTCAAAGCTTTATTTTAGCGGTACGTCAGTCTGGGTTAATCCTACAATCAGATCATAATTCTTGGAATGTTTTAAAAGAAATTGATCAAGAAATACAAATCGACGCACTGCATATATTTTTTCAGACTGTAAAACATTTACAATCACAATATAAGCATCGATTGGAAATTTATGAAGAGATAAAAAATACAATCAACGTTGGTCAAATTACTGCTATGGCTTTTGGCAGTTTATACGCTTATCAGTATTTAATTCCTAATCAAGATTATTTTGCACATTTACCTTATCAATTTGATAGTACTGAAAATAACTCAGCAGAAACGGTTTGGAAAGCATTTGATCATATTGTCAAAACTTCTAGAAAAAATACTAAAAAATTAACAGAACAATCGCTAGCATTGGCATTGAGAAATAAGTTAATGCCTTTCTTGATTGGTGAGGGTATGAGTGTACTTCTTCAAGATCAGTATGAGTTTTATAAAAAGCTTGTAGCTATCAAAATTGAGATACTTAATGAACCGTACCGGGTTTGTCGGAGACTTTTTTATTTAAGTTAAGCCACCTGACCTAACGGGTTAATCTTATCATAGTACATTGCTTCAAACTCAAAAGGCGATACATAACCCAGTGCACT
>NZ_JARDAL010000055.1:0-20898 GCF_048957595.1 Acinetobacter sp. AS5
TTAAGGAAATTCTGGCAATTTTAAGAAGACAGAAGCCTGATAGGATAAGGGTTCTGTGAAATTTGTCGTGTACAGAGTAAATTTTTAATAAGTCACAATGCGATGAGTAACTTAAAAACATATTCTATATAAGTTAAATGCACCGAATACGGTGCACTTATATTCTAAAAGTTTAAGCAACTATTCTATTAATGACCTGTTGAATTGCGGCGACTGTTTTGTTAATACTTTCATCACTTAAAGTAGGATGAACTAAAAACATCAGACTGGTTTCACCCAATTGCTGCGCATTTTTCAAACGCTGTGCTGGACGCCATAGCGTATCATCAAACGCATGCTCGAGATAAACTTCTGAACAGGAGCCACTGAAACAAGGCACATTCAGCGCACTGATTTCCTGCATGATGCGGTCACGTGACCAGCCTTCAGGCAAAGCATCGATATTGACCTGCACATAACATTTATAGGCAGCATGCACATAATCATCGGATGTACGATGAACGCTAAAATATGGACTGTCTGCAAATTCCGCATAAATCTTCTCCATATTGGCAAGGCGTTTTGCAGTCCATTCCGGCATTTTTTTCAGCTGGAGACGTCCGATCACACCCTGCATTTCCATCATGCGCCAGTTGGTACCAAAGGAGTCATGCAGCCAGCGGAAACCCGGTGGATGCTGTTTATTATAGATGCTGTCAAAGTTTTTGCCATGATCTTTATAGGACCACATTTTTTTCCACAGGGTTTCGTCATTGGTGGTGACCATACCGCCTTCACCGCCTGTCGTCATAATCTTGTCCTGACAGAAGGACCAAGCCGCAACATGACCGATTGAGCCGGCAGATTTACCTTTATATTTTGCTCCGTGCGCCTGTGCACAGTCTTCGATCACATACAGGCCTTTATCGGAAGCCAGCTGCATGATCGGGTCCATGTCGCACATCCAGCCTGCCAGATGCACACAGATAATGGCCTTGGTATTGGGTGTGATTACTGCTTCAATAGTGCGGCGGGAGATATTTTGGGAGTCCAGTTCGACATCGGCGAAGATCGGATTTGCCCCAGCCGTGACAATAGAACTGGCCGAGGCCAGAAAGGTACGTGAGGTAACAATCACATCATCCCCTGCGCCAATACCTAATGCCTTGAGTGCGACATCAAGTGCTACTGTTCCATTGGCCAATGCCACTGCATACCGGGTTTCTGCAAACCGGGCAAATTCTTTTTCAAACTCGCGACATTCCTGTCCGGTCCAGTAGTTGACTTTATTGGACAACAAAACCTGGGAAACCGCATCCGCTTCTTCCTGAGTAAAACTTGGCCATGGTTCAAATACAGTGTTTAACATGATGCTTCCTGAATTTTTAAAATTTAAAAACTTATTTTTTCTCTAGAATTCTCGCTGGATTGCCAATCACCGTTACGCCCGGTGGAACGCTCTTGGTGACCACAGCACCCATACCCACTACCGCACCCTTGCCAATGACTAAAGGCTTGTCAGGTGTACCCTGCTTGATCACGGCACCTGTACCAATATAGGCATGGTCTTCGATATGGATATTGCCATTGCATTTCACCCCAGGAGCAAAGGTGACATAGTCACCGATGACACAGTCATGAGCGACATAGCTATAAATATTGGCATGAAAGAATTTTCCAATTTTGATATTGGATGTCAGACAAGTGAAAGGACAAAGTAAACTTCCTTCACCAATATGCACCTCATCTAGAATAACTGTATTGCCTGCATGAACATCTAGATGCTGTATCTGGTCCTCATTTAAACGCTGAACCAGTATTTCACGAACTTGACTATTCGCGATAGCAATGGTTACAGCCTTATGGGTATTTGGTGTAGCGAGAAAATCCTGATAACTTAGAACAGCATAGCCATTTAAACTATTGCCAGCTTGGCCATCATCGATAAAAACAAAGTTATCTTTGGCTAAGGTTGGAAATTGCTGGCGAACTAAGGGCATAACTTCTTTACCAAAACCACTTGCACCGTAAATACCAATATACAAAGCTTTCATTATGTTTCGTCCTTGTGTTGTGAGCCAGTAAAACGTGTCATAGTCGCTTCACCCTCGGCACTGATATCATCTTTTGCTAAAACTTTATGCACAGTTTTAAACATGATTTTAAAATCCAGCAGTGTCGACTGATTTTCAACATACCAGGTATCGAGCTTGAACTTTTCTTCCCAACTAATTGCATTACGACCATTGACCTGTGCATGACCGGTCATACCCGGACGTACATTATGACGTTTGGCTTGTTCGGAATTATAAAGTGGCAGGTATTCCATCAACAGTGGGCGCGGCCCCACAATACTCATATCGCCTTTAATCACATTCCACAGTTCCGGCATCTCATCCAGACTGGTAGAGCGCAGCATTTTTCCGAATGGGGTTAAACGCTCACTATCAGGCAAGGGATTGCCATTGGCATCCATAGCATCTTTCATGGTGCGGAACTTGATCATCTCAAAAGGCTTACCATGTAAACCGGGACGTACCTGACGGAATAAGACCGGAGAACCCAGATTTTTTTTCACTTTGTAAGCAACAAATGCATAAAGTGGTGAAAGCAGGATCAAGGCAATGGAAGCAATGATAATATCGAGAAGGCGTTTTAGCATGAACAACCTAAAGTAAATTTAATGTTAAATAAAACAGGGTTAAAAATGAAGCATTACAACTCAACTAGTCTATCTACTAAATCTACAATTTTCATATAAGATTTCTCACGCAAAAAGCAATCTTGTGCAATCTTTTTATTAATGGCAGACATTCTATTCAGTTCCGCTCTATCTTTTGCAAGAAAAATTAATTTTTGGGCTAAATCTTTGAAATCACCAGACTGATAATAGATCCCCCCTCCCCTAGCTAATAACTTCCGAACCTCAATATTTTCCTGACAACTTAAGATAGGAAGACCACAACAAAAATAATCTGACAACTTATTAGTAATTGATGCCTGGGCTGTTGAATGAATAGGATTAATAGCTATATCAGAATATTTTAATTTTTCCATTGCTTGATCATAAGCCATAACCCCTCTAAACCTAACATATCCACCTAATTCTGAATTTAGTTTTTTCAATCTTTCTTCATGAGGACCGGTTCCAATAAATTGAATTTCTACTTGATCATGGCATAAAGTTGAGGCTCTCACTATTGTTTCCAAATCATAACTACCCGCCATCGTTCCTATATATGTAGCGATCATTTTTTTGTGATCTGATTTGTTGATTTCAGAATTGAAATGTAAATTATCAGCCCCAATGTAAACCACTTCTTTATATTGGTTATCAAGATGATTTACATCTGCTCTGTTCATATAAGTCTTAGACACAGCAACTAAAGCATCAGCATGAGCATAGGTATGATTTGCATATTTTGTAATAGGAGATAAAAGTAATTTCCCAAAGTTATTAGACAACAAGGGTATTGGTCCAAATATCGATTCAGGCCAAACATCTTGTATATCCATAATGAACTTAAAATTTAATTTTTCTTTCAACTTTCCTAGAATATAGTTCGTTTTTACTAATGGATAAGCTGAATAAACTAAGTCATATTTACACTGATTAGTTAGCATAAATTTTTGAAAATTCTCACAAAACTTACGATGACTTTTTAATCTTCCCAAGCCGACATTCACCCTATATCCAGGCTCATCTAATAAGACTACATTTATATCATCTAAGCTTTTTATTTCATCACGATGAGACTTTAGAATATGACAAAAACGACTTGTCACTAAAGTTACTTTATGTTTTTTACTTAATAGTCTTGCAATTGCTATGAAACGATTTGCTCCAGGTTCATCTGGAAAGGTAACGTATGGTGCAACGATTAAAATATTCATATAACTCAATATTAAACTTAAAAATTAAATAGCCCAGAGGTTAAGAAAATCTTTATAATCAACCTACTTTAGCACACTCATTAGCTCAAGCACTTTGCTGCTTCCATTTATTTTTTCACAGAAAGTATAAGAAAAAACTACATTATTACTAAACATAAAATCTACTCCCCCCAACTTTTGTAGATACTATACTGTACACACATCATGACTATCTCAAAAGCAATAAAACAACATTAAATTGCTTTAATTGTAGTATTTTAGGTACAAAGTTCTGTGTGAGCTAAATAGCTTCATATACTTTCTGTCCAACATAAAGTTGAGCAATTAAAAACAGAATCATCATCTATGATCATTTATCAATTTTGATGCATTTTTGGAAAGAACGGATTGAATAGTTTGTTTAAGGAAGTCTGAGCAGCTATCCATATAACGTTCTCAGAACTTTCATTTAATTAATTTTTTTCCATGTATTAATGTTGCGACAATTCTAGTCAAAATAAATAGAGTCCCATATCGAAAGGTCAAAAGCATTTTACTGTACGTTGTTAAAGAATATAAAATACGCTTTAATTCTTTTTCCTTATCTATTTTTTTACGAGTAGCTGAACCTGCTCTTTCATTTACATAATAACAAGCGCTAGGGGATGTTTTTCTTACTGCTTTTACTCGGTGCGAAAGTTGAGCCATAAATAACGAATCTTCACCAATGGATAATTTAGTATCAAACCGAGTGTTACTAATAATATTACGATGAAGCATTTTTGCACAAGGAGAGGAATAGTATTTCCGTGATTTAAATTTTGAATACGTAATTTCTGGTAGATTTTTAAAACATAGACCTATATAGCTTTTTTTCAACTCATTTAAATTTCCATAAAAATTATAAACATTAGATATCCCCATTATATTTGATGAAGATACATGTAGTAATTCTTCAATATAATTAAGACTTAGGATATCATCATCATCTACAAATACTATATAATCTTCATTTGAGTGGTCAATTAAAAAGTTTCTTGCATTAGAAACACCAGCCTCTTCCAAAAAAAATAGTTTATAATTAAAGCTAAATTTTTTTAAAATCTCTTGTATATAAACCTCATAAGATTTCTCTGAGCCATTTAGTGCAATATAAACTTTAAACTTGTCTTTACTTAAAGTTTGGTCTTCAATACTTTGTAAACAATTAATAATATAATAGCTAGGTTTATAAGTAGGGATACAGATAGCAATATTAAACATAAAAACCTTTCATTTTTCTAAAAAATAATTAATTTAAATAACAAAATATATGATAACCCTAATCATGAATAAGCAATTAACTTAAAAAATTAGAGAACTTAGAGCCATCAGTTAATTTAATATACAAAACTTGCAACTCTAGTCGTTATGCTCAATATTAACTAATTATTTAGTATAATTGATGATTTTTCTTAATTTTTTGAGAAATTTATTAGAGATTTCTCAAAAAAGTAATCACCAAACCTCTTTCATAAATCATTTTGGACCGTACCAGGTTTGTCGGAGACAAACTTTCTTGAAAGAATGTCCCAATAATAAAACCAAAATATACCCCTGAAATCAGAGATAGAGCGGTTCAATTATTGATTGAATTCGAAAAAAATTATCCATCGAATTGGGCTGAATCACCGCTATTGCTCCCAAGATAGGCTGTACTCCTGAAACACTACGTTCATGGCATCAGAAGTATTTGAATAAACAGAATTCAATCAAAGTACAGCAGCTCTTTGAGACCAAGAACGCATTAAACAACTTGAACGCGAAAATAAAGAACTACAACGAGCCAATGAAATTCTACGCACAGCAGCCGCTTTTTTCGCCCAAGCGGAGGCTCGGCCACCCACACAAATTTGCTAATTTACAGACCATACAATCGATTCATATAGAGGCTTTTGAAGCGACAATCTTAATATGGTTCATTAACTTCCACCTCTTGCTAACATCATTTTCTCAAACCAAGCTTCTATAGAATATTTATCATATACAGTCTGAATGGCATTGTTTGATTTTTTTTCTAATAAATCCGGATTCTCCAATAACTCAATAATTATTTTCACCCATAAATCCTCATCTAAAGGCAAAATATAGCCATTTTCTTCGTCCACAATTTTTTCAGCCCCCTCACCGTTAGATACAATTGGCACTGCTCCGTAAGACATACTTTCTAATAAAGAATAATTAAGAAATACAATATCTGTAGGAAATAGGAAGATCTTTGCTCTTGAGTGATAATCTCTAGAATCTTTTACAAAACCTCTAACTTCGATTTTTTCAGATAAATTATTGGTTTTAATAAAATCCAATACTTTATATTCCTGTTCAAAATCAAAGCTATTATTAGGATTATCTAGAGTATTAAATCCTGTAATTACAATCTTTAAATTTGGCCTTAACTCCAATATCTTATTAATCACATTTATCAAAAATAAAACTTTTCTCTCACTTCTAACGCTATTTAAATACAATAAATCAATATCTTTACTATTATCTAATGATTTTATTGGCATTGGGATTGCATTATGTACCTCTAAATATTTTTTTTCATTAAAACCATTTGCTACATATTCTCTAACAAGATTCTCTTCTTTAATAACATACTTATGACTAAGCCAAACACCTAGTTTATGCTTGATATAATTTAGGCTAATTTTTTTTCTATTACATCTTTGCAACTCCTGCCCTCTTAAAATAACTATAATTTTCTTCCTAAAAATTGCAGAAAACGCTAAGTAAATGAAAAACATATAACCAGTATCATAAATCTCTACAAATTCGGGTTTATATTTAATTAAATTTTTTATAATTAAAAAAATAACCAATAATTTATTTTTAGGTAAAATCTCTATATCAGCATTATACTTTTCTGAAAAATAATCACTATTACCACTTTTATCGCTAACCAAGTATTTAACATCTATATTTTTTTTATTATATATTTTAGCCTGATAGCCAATTTTGTCTATAAAGTGCTCTAAACCAAAAACCAGCGTTCTATTTAACATTTCTATCTCCTAAGATACTTTTTAATACTACGACCACTCTTTTAACTGCCACACTTGCACTATATAACTAGTTTACATCTTTTACTCCACCATCTAAGTTTCACTCTACAACATAAATAATTTTATTCTTGTCAGTGCCACCTAGTTCAATTAGCGCTGCTCATTATATTTAGTCTCACATAGTAGCGTAAAATTTTTTATCAAAAAAACTTCTTTGAATCGATGTATTTCATTAATAAATTATGCATGAATGCTAATAACCACAGTGTAACCATTGATCAAAAATATCTAACTTTTGATCAATTAAAAAATCTAATATATTTCTAAAGACACTAAACTTCGTATACTTTATTTTTCCTTGTATAAGCTTTCGAATTAATAAAAATACATAAGATTAAAAAAAAGAAATATATATAGGAACCTAAAACACTTGAAGAAATAAACATGGATATAATAGCAACAATTAAAAATATAAAACTTCTTTGATAATTGAAAATTAAAAAGAAAAAGGGAATAAATAAAACTAATATCCCCACCCATCCTAACCAATAACCTATTTCTACAATTAAAGAATGTGGATTTTGAAACATTAGCCAACTATCAAAATTTACATTATTTGCAAATTTATAGTAATTATTAATCTCTCCTGAGCCTAAACCAAGGTTATTTAAATTTTTTAAAAAGTGTATATATGATTCAATGCGCAAACCCATTGAATCATCCGCACTTACCCCATTTTTATAGATATTCTGTAACGTTTCCAGTCTAGTCATTATTCGACCAAACACACCACTGGTATCGTTTAAGAATAAAATATTAGTTAAAAACATACCAAGAACCAAAAACAAAGATGTTGATAAAAAATTTACAACATTTAATCTTCTAGTTATTAGAAATAATATTAATGTTAAAATTAATGCTGAACGAGAACTAGCAATAATTAATAATAGGAATATAGTTAACCAAATAATAATTTGGATATTATTTTTGACAACTGATTCTATTTTTGTAAAACAATAGGATAATAATAAAATAACAACAGCAAGATCATTCGAGTTAACATATGTTCCTGAAACCATAAAACCATCTTCATAAACCGAATGTACTCTAAACCCAAAACCAAACATATATGTAGTTATTTGACCTATACATATAATCAATTGACCAATCAAAAAAATAAAAATTATTTTTAAAATAAAAAAATAAAAATTTTCTCGAGAATAATATTTATTTAAACGTAAAAATATAAATACAAAAATAGGAATTAATAATATAGTTAAAAAATAGGTCGTGAGTATTTTACCGTCATAAGGACTAAGTAGATAGTAATAACTAGCCAATAAAGTGAAAGGCATCAAACTAAAAACCGAAAGCCAATCTCTGTATAGCATAAAACTTGGTTTTAGAATTTCCGAAAGTACCACAAGAGAACTTATGGCAATTAGCAACCCGTAAGTCAATATACCATTTCTGGAAAAATAAGCTAAAAAAGGAGAAAATACTATAAATATTATAAAAAGCTTATATAAGGAGATTTTATTCATTAAAGTATTTCTCTCTTCACAATTAAAAACAAAATACTCTTTAAACTTTTATTAAAAATCATGAAGCCTAAAATTAACAAACTAATCCATATACAATAAATTTCTGCTCGAAAGCTTTCCCAAAAGAGGTTCAAACTACTTAAAGCTAGTAAAGTAATCATTACTATAATAGCTTTTATATGAAATTTTTTACGCCAGATTAAAGCTGAAATCACTGTTCTTAAAGTAAATAAAATCTGGAATGCTATTGCAGTCGATACAGCTGCACCCGCCGCACCAAATTGTGGTACTAAAAAGTAATTAAGAATTGCACTGCATAACATTGCAGCAATAGCGCAAAGCATAGAAAATTTTGTTCTTCTTACAATTGCTATACCAATTCCAGTCACTTCAGATAATGTATATAGTAAGGGTCCCAATAAACATACAGCTATTAAATATTCAATTTCACTATAAGTACTTGGTAAAAAATAAGGAATTATCCATGAAAATAAACTCGTTAATACAATAAAGAAATAAATAGCAGCTAACACATATTCTAGAACTATATCTATCTGTTCATAGTCAAATTTATCTTCACTCATCCATTTATAAACCATGGGTGACCATACCGTATTAAAAATACCTGAAAATATAGTTACTACAATCGCTACACTCATAGTAATAGAATAGATACCAAGTTCTGTATAAGTTGAAAAATGCCTAAGAAATAAACGATCCATAACATTTAAGCCCCATGAGGCTAGACCACCAAAAATTAAAGGCCAACCAAAACTAAAAGTGTCCTTTAATTCATTGATATTTATTCTTTCCTTAATTGCACTTAACAATTCAGATCTTGTATTCCAACCAAATACTAAAAATGCTAGAATCACTGAAGCTGTATTTGCTGTAATTAAACTATATATATTTCTAGAAAAACCCAACCATACTGTATTAACAACAATTATTAAAAAAATAATTTTTGGTAATAATTGACTCATTGAAAATGCAAATGATCTCTCTTGCATTCTTAAAATTAAAGATAAAAATCTCGAGGCTAAAGCAATAACAAAACATAAAATTGTCATAACACTTAAATAATTACTTGGAATTTCATATAACCATATTGATATTATTTTTAGATCATAAATAGCCAACAATAAAAATGATAAAATACTTAAACCTAAGCTTGGAAATAAAACCGTTTTTAAGAGAGCAGGCTTATTTTTTGACTCGTGATATTCTCGAACATAAGCTTGGTCTAGACCCAAACAAAAAAGTAAAACAGAAAAACTCATAAAGACCTGAAGCATAGAAATCCGCCCCACATCTTCTACTGTGTAAAACCATGTAATAATCGGTAAACTAATAAATCCAAGTAATCCCGAACCTATAGGACCTATAGCATAGCCCAATATTTTTTCTTTATTCATTTATATTACGCTGCTCATGATAAATTTTAATCAATTTCCCAACAACAGCTTTTTCACTAAAATTTTCCAAACAATATTGTCTAATTTGAAGATAATTAAATTTATTCCAATTTTGATAGAGTTTTAAAAGTGAATCTATCATTTCTTTTTCTGAATTCTTTGATATTAGATATCCTACTTCAGGTGTAACTATAGATTCTGGTCCACCACATTTAGTTGCTATCACGGGTTTACCTAATGCTAAAGCCTCTACTAATACAACACCAAAAGTCTCATACTCGCTAGATAAAACAAACGCATTAGATAATGCCATTTCTTCTTTTACTTGTTGACGACTTAATTTTCCTAAAAAGACAATTTGCGACTCTACCCCCAACTCTTTAGCTAATGTCTTCAATTCAGACATTAAAATACCATCACCACCAATCTTTAAACGTACTTTTTGATTACCTTTAAAAGCCTTAGCGAATGAAGAGATCAAGAGATCAACTCGTTTTTTCTTTTCTAAAAAACATACATTAATAAATGTAAAATATTCTTCTGCATCTAGATTTTGTTCAAAATTAAAAAATTCATCACTAACAATATTAGGAATATAAGTCCATTTCTGTGTTTCAAATAGTTTATTTAATAGCGATGAAAACTCTTCACTAACAGCAATACAAACTTTAGCATTACTCACTACTTGTTTTAGAGAGCTAATTTCATCTAAAGGAATCAAGCTTCTAGCGAATGCCGTAGAGTGTTCTGTAACTACATAAGGAATACCGTATTTAATCTTAATAGTTTGTGCAACATACCCTGCATACAACATTGAATGTACATGAATAATGTCAGGTATACCAAATTGCTCTACATAAGTATCAAAGAGTTTTAACGCAACTTTAATCCAATGACTTTTATTATATTTTTTATTTTTTGGAATATAATTTGCTGTATACCATCTGAATGTATTAACACCTTCATCATTTTCTAAAGTTAAGCCATAGGGTTTTTTAAGAATGCTCTTAATATTTTTTAAACTACGTATTTGTGGATAAATCACACCAACCTGATACCCAGCTTTTCTAAGTGCTATCGCTTGCTCTCTGAAAAAACTTCCGCCAATATCTCCACTAAATTGTGGATACCATGATGGAATAATTAAAATATGCTTTGGTTCTTTCATTAGGATATCCACAGCCTTAAATACATTTTACTTTAGTGAGTTCACAATTTTTTGTTGCGCTTCAATAGTTAGATAAGGATGCATCGGTAAACTCATCACACGCTCTGCAACAGCATCACCTACAGGTAACACTGCATTTACATCGGCTACAGCAGGCTGTTTATTTAAGGGAATTGGATAATGCACAGCAGTCGGAATACCTAATGCTTTTAACTTTTCTTGCACTTCACTGCGATGATCTACCTGAATGGTATATTGTGCCCAAGCACTTTGATTGTGTTGTTCAATAAAAGGTGTAGTAGGAATACCAGCTTCATTAAACAATTTGGTATAAGTTTCTGCGACACGCTGACGTGCCTTCATTTCATCATCCAAAATTGCCAGTTTCGGCAACAGAATAGCCGCCTGCAAAGTATCTAAGCGACTGTTTACCCCAACACGAATATGATGGTAACGGCGATCTTGTCCATGACGTGCAATTTGGCGAATGACTTTAGCAAGCTCATCATCACTGGTAAAAATCGCACCACCATCACCATAACAGCCTAAAGGCTTACTTGGGAAAAAGCTGGTGCATGCCACGGTACTTAAATTACAACTTTTACGCCCTTTATAGGTCGCACCAAAACTTTGTGCAGCATCTTCAATTACTGGAATATTATATTTAGCTGCAATTGCATTAATCGCATCAAAATCAGCACATTGCCCATACAAACTTACAGGAATAATGGCTTTAGTATGTGGTGTAATGGCTGCTTCTAATTTTTCTACATCCAAATTAAAGGTTTTAGAGTTTACATCCACATATACAGGCGTTGCACCCAATACAGCCACTGTTTCAGCAGTCGCAATATAGGTAAATCCTGGAGTAATCACCTCATCACCTGGGCCAATCCCAAATGCCATTTGCGCAATTTGTAAAGCATCCGTACCATTAGCACAAGTAATACAGTATTTTGCACCTACATAAGCTGCCAGTTTTTCTTCAAGTTCTTTAACTTCAGGGCCAAGAATATACTGGCCATGTGCTAAAACTTTTTGTATGCCTAAGTCAATTTGATCTTTCAGGCGTACCTGTTGTGCTTTTAAATCAATAAATTCAATCATGCTGCAACCTGCTCTTTAGTCACAATTTTCCCATTTAAACGGTAAATTGCACCCGTGTGTTCACACGCGACTTGTGCTTCCCCTTCTAAAGGTAAATCCAACTGCTCACCAAACTCACTCATCCAACCAATTTGCTTTGCAGGAACACCGACCATAAGCGCATAGGCAGGTACATCTTTATTGACTACTGCACCAGCACCCACAAATGAATATTCACCAATCGTGACACCGCAAACAATGGTACAGTTCGCCCCTAAAGTTGCACCTTTTTTAACTAATGTATTTCGATACTGATCTTTACGCTCAATTAGGGAGCGAGGGTTATAAACATTTGTGAAAACCATGCTCGGTCCACAAAATACACCTTCTTCTAAAGTGACATTATCGTAAACGGAAACATTGTTTTGAACCTTACAATGATCCCCAATAACGACTTTATTACCTACAAAAACGTTTTGACCTAAAGACACACCTTGGCCAATTCTGGCACCACCACAGACGTGGACGAAATGCCAAACACGAGAGTTCTCACCAATTTGAGCACCCTCATCCACAATTGCACTTTCATGTTGATAAAAACTCATCGTGCTCTGCCTTATTATTTAACTTTAGAGAGTAAAGGATGCGGGTTTTCTGGATTTTCAACTAAAGGTGCAACGCGAATCACTTCAACTGTTTCAATTGCAGCACGATTTTCTTCAACCCCATAGCCGTTACCATCCAGAATACGTTGGTAGCTTTGTGTATGTAGGTCGGTAAAGCCACCTGAGAATTCAAGTTCTTCATTTTCAATGGTAATACTGCGGTAAGTGAGTTTTTCACCTTTCACGGCATTTGAGGGTAAGTTGTTCGCATCAATAGACAAGAACCAGCGTACGCGGGCACGTTCATATTCCAGATATCCTGAAGCTGTTTTTTCATCACGATAATGCACTTCATTTTTTATAATTTTTCCAAAAATAAAATGCAACATATCGTAGAAGTGCACACCAATATTCGTTGCCACACCACCCGATTTTTTATCTACGCCTTTCCATGATTTTAAATACCACTTACCACGCGAAGTTAAATAGGTCAGATCTACATCAAAAACCTTATCTGCAGGTGCTGCCTGAACTTTGTCACGTAATGCAATAATAGATGGATGTAAACGCAGCTGCAGAATCGAATTTACTTTTGCACCATATTGTTTTTCATATTCTGACAATAAATTTAAATCCTCGGAACTCAGAACCAGAGGTTTCTCACAAATGACATCAATACCATTTTTCAATGCGTATTTCATATGAGGCGCATGTAGATAGTTTGGTGAGCAAATGGCGACATAATCTAGCTTTTCACCTTTGAGTTTTTGGTCTTCTACATAAGCTTCAAATTCTTCAAATTCAGTAAAAAACTCAGCTTCAGGAAAATGGCTATCCATAATTCCAACCGAGTCATTGATATCCATTGCAACAGCAAGGGTATTACCTGTTTCTTTGATTGCTTTTAAATGGCGTGGTGCGATGTATCCTGCTGCACCAATAAGGGCAAATTTTTTCATGTTTTTCACTTTTAGAAATCAATTGATCTTAGAGACGGAATACTGTAAAGCCTTGGGCAACCATGTCGTCACGGTTAAACAAGCTTTTTACATCTGCTAATACTGGCTGCTCACCCTTGGTATAGGCACGTAATTGTTCAGGACTTAAATTACGAAATTCATTGTGACCTACAGCAATAATCAGGCTATCTACCGGATGTTCTGCATCCACTTGGGCAAGTTCAACCCCATATTCATGTTTTACTTCTTCGACATCCGCCCAAGGATCACACACTGCTACCTTTACACCCCACTGATCAAATTCTTTAATTACATCTACAATTTTACTGTTACGAATATCTGGGCAGTTTTCTTTAAAAGTGATGCCCAAAATACCAACAGTGGCTTTGGTCACATCAATATTATTTTTCACCATTCTTTTAATGGTGGCACGTGCCACATAACGCGCCATATTGTCATTAATACGACGACCCGCCAAGATTACTTGAGGGTGATAACCTACTTCTTCTGCTTTATGAGTGAGGTAATAAGGATCAACACCAATGCAGTGTCCACCGACCAAACCTGGACGGAATGGCAAAAAGTTCCATTTACTTCCAGCAGCTTCCAATACATCCAATGTATCAATCCCAAGACGTTCGAAAATTACCGATAACTCATTGACCAAGGCAATGTTTAAATCACGTTGCGTGTTTTCGATGACTTTTGCCGCTTCAGCCACTTTGATACTCGTAGCTTTATGAGTCCCGGCAGTAATGATCTTGTTATAAACAGCATCTACTAAGTCAGCAACTTCTGGAGTAGAGCCTGAGGTGATTTTTTTAATTTTAGTCAAGGTATTTACTTTATCCCCCGGATTAATCCGCTCCGGACTATAACCAGCAAAAAAGTCTTCATTAAATTTAAGACCTGATACTTTCTCTAACACTGGAATACAGATTTCTTCAGTAGCACCTGGATATACAGTAGATTCATAAACTACAATATCCCCGGCTTTAAGCACTTTGCCAATGGTTTGACTAGCCTTTTGCAAAGGCGTTAAATCAGGACGATTAACCTTGTCAATCGGGGTAGGTACAGTCACAATAAAAAAATTGCAGTTTTTTAAATCTTCTAAATTTGCTGAATAACTAAGCTGAGTAGCTTTTTTAAGTTCTTCTGGGTAAACTTCGAGGGTATGGTCTTGGCCATTTTTGAGTTCATCAATTCGTTTTTGGTAAATATCAAAACCAACTACAGGTACTTTTTTCCCAAATTCAACTGCAAGTGGCAGGCCCACATAGCCCAAACCAATCACCGCAATTTTTAAATCTGCAATAGATAGCATTTCAACGCCTTATTTACTGTATTTATGAAGATCGTATCTTTCGGCAGGCATACTAGCAGAAAAACATGAAATTTCTGTTGTGATTTAATACCAAAAACAAAAAAATGAGGAAATATTCCACTAATATTATGGGATGATGCTTTCAAGAACGATCTTAGAAAGAAAATAGACTTTTTTCTCTTCATTCACTATTCAGTTAAAACTAGATACATTTTGCTATAAAAGAATCAGACTTCTCAGGTAGAATATCGCAGATTTAACGAATTAAATATTAAAAACGAGATTTCATGTGCGACAAATTCAACTGGCTTTTTTACTGACTTACGGTCTCACTTTGACTGGTTGCGCAGTTACCTCCGGTCTGCAAACTTATAACCTACCTGCAGAAGGTGTGTATCAAACCGAACTCGGCACTTCAGTCAATGTGATTAAACTCACCCAGAACTCTATGCTTGCCGTTCAGCCTGCGGTACACAATATTCAGCAAGATTATGCCTATTTGTTTAGCACCCCACATCGTAGATATAGTCTAAGCCCGGGTGATATTCTGTCCATCTATTTATGGGCTTATCCGGAAATGACCCCACCGAACAATAGCATTAGTAGTGACCAGTCTGCTCAAGCCAATGGTTATCAAATTGACTCACAAGGTTATATTCAATTCCCAATTATTGGCCGTTACAAAGCTGCTGGAAAATCATTAACCCAAGTCAATCGCGAATTACGCAGCCAGCTGTCCCGTTATTTAAAAACTCCTGACGTGATTGTGCGGGTGCTGTCCTATCAGGGTCAGCGCTACTCCGTTCAGGGCAATGTCATGAAAGGCGGACAGTTTTATCTCAGCGATCAGCCGGTAAGTGTCTATACCGCCTTGGGCATGGCTGGCGGTGTCAATGCAGAACAGGGCAATAATGCCTCCATGACTTTAGTCCGTCAGGGACGAACCTACACTCTGAATACGGTAGAATTGGAAAAAGCGGGATTTTCACTGCATAACTTACTAATCCAGCCAAATGACACTTTATATGTGAATAATCGCGAAAATCAAAAAATTTATGTCATGGGTGAATCTGGCAAAAACCAGTCCCTGCCACTGCGCGATCAGGGCATGAGTTTAAGTGATGTATTAGGTGAAAGTTTGGGTCTTAATCCACTCTCTGCCAGCCGCAGCAAGATTTATATTGTACGCAGTCAGCCGAATGCTGTGCACACCGAAGTTTATCAAATGGACTTGAGTAGTATTGCCGACTTTGGCCTGGCCAACCAGTTCAAGATGCGCAGCAACGATATTGTCTACGTCGATGCTTCAGGTCTGGTACGCTGGCAACGTGTCGTGAACCAGATCATTCCGTTCTCGAATGCACTCTATAACCTGGATCGTTTGGGACAATAATGCAGATTAAACATATTTTAGTGGTTTGTATTGGCAATATTTGCCGCAGTCCTATGGCGGAATACTTTTTAAAACAACAGTATCCGCATTTACAGATTGAATCTGCCGGTATTGCGGGCATGGTAGGACATGCAGCAGATGAAAAAGCCAGTCTGTGCATGCAAAGTTTGGGCATTGATATGAGCCCGCATGTCGCTCGAAAGCTGAATGCCGAGATGATTAAACAGGCTGATCTGGTTCTGGTGATGAGTCAAAACCAACAAAAACATCTGGAACAGACCTGGCCTTTTGCCAAAGGTAAAACCTTCCGTTTGGGGCACTGGCAAGCCAGGAATATCGCTGACCCTTATCAGCATGACCAAGCTGTATTTGATGATACCTGCCAGTTAATACAGAGCTGTATTGCTGATTGGAAAAAATATATTTAAATTTGAAATCAAGATTATGAGCCAAAATAGCAATACTGAAGATACGATAGACTTAAAAGAATTATTTTTTTCACTCATTGCCCAGTGGAAGCTAATTGCGCTGTGTGTCATCTTAAGCGTGATCTGCGCATTGCTGTATTTAAGGGTCACCCCAGACACTTATTCGGTCGATGCGCTGGTACAGGTCGAAGAGAATAAAGGGACGTCTGCTGCCTTATTGGGTGATCTATCCAACATGATAGAGCAAAAGCAGCCGGCTCAGGCAGAAATAGAACTGCTGAAATCGCGTCTGGTGCTGGGTTCGGCCATTAAAGCCTTAAACCTCGATCTACGCATCGCTGGCACTGAAAACAGCTTTACCGACCGCTTGTTATCACCGCATGACTATCAGACCGAATACAGTAAATCATCTGTTTTGTTTAAGGACAATGGTAAATCCTTTGATATCCGTCAGTTTGAAGTACCGGCTTATTTCCATGACAAAAATTTACGTCTAGACTTTCAGCAAGGTAAATACACTTTAACTGATCCGGCCACAGAACAGGTGGTCTTCTCTGCCCCATTAAATCAGCCGAGTCAATTGCAGTCTGAACATGGTCAGTGGAAAGTTGCCATTTATAGCCAGGACCAGTTCAATGCACCTTATCTTGTTCAAAAGCAATCTCTGCCCGCTGCGGTAAAATCAATTCTTGCCAATTACTCGGTTGCAGAAAAAGGCAAAATGACCGGTGTATTAGGCCTGAATTATCAGGGGACTGACAAACAGCATATCACTGAAGTCCTGAATGCCATCCTGGCTGCCTATAGCCAGCAAAATATTGAACGTCGTTCTGCAGAAACGGCCCAAACACTTAAGTTTCTGGATGAACAGTTACCTGAATTGCGCCAGCAACTGGATGTAGCTGAGCGAGAATTCAATACTTTCCGTCAGCAATTCAACACGGTCGATGTCACCAAAGAATCGGAACTGTATCTGACCCAAAGTATTAGCCTGGAAACCCAAAAAGCACAGCTAGAGCAACAAGTAGCTGAGGCTTCTGCCAAATACACCAATGAACATCCGGTGATGCAGCAGATGAATGCACAACTGGCTGCCATCAACAAAAGAATTAACGAGCTGGAAGGTACTTTAAAGCAGCTACCAGACCTGCAACGCCGATACTTACAACTGTTCCGTGAAGTTGAAGTTAAACAGCAGCTCTATACTGCACTGTTAAACTCTTATCAGCAGCTACGAATTGCCAAAGCTGGTGAAATTGGTAATGTGCGTGTAGTCGATACTGCCGTTGAACCACTAGAACCGATCAAACCGAAAAAACTGCAAATCCTGATTTTATCCATCTTCTTGGGCGGTTTCCTGGGTACCTTGCTGGCACTGCTACGCAACATGCTACGTTCAGGCATTAAAGATTCCAGTCAAATTGAAAATGAACTAGATTTGCCGGTATATGCAACAGTACCTCGCTCGCCTGTCCAAAATGGCTATATCAAACTGGCCAAGAAGAAAAAATATATTCCTATCCTGGCGGTTAAAAACAGTGATGATATTGCGATTGAGAGTTTGCGTAGTATGCGTACTGCCATTCACTTTGCCTTGAGCAATGCACGGAACAATATTGTGATGATTTCTGGTCCTGCACCAGAAGTGGGTAAATCTTTTATCTCGATCAACCTAGCTGCAATTTTGGCACAAAGCCAGAAACGTGTACTCTTGATTGATGCGGATTTACGTCGGGGTTATATCCATAAATACTTTAATCAGACGCCTCAACCGGGTCTGTCCGAGTATTTAAATAAGCAAGTCAATTTAAATCAGGTCATCAAAGCAACTGATATACCAGGATTAGATCTATTGACTCGGGGTAAAAGCCCGGTGAATCCATCCGAGTTACTCAGTACTCCATTATTTGGGGAAATGCTGACTCAGTTATCCAGTCAATATGATCATATCCTGATTGATACTTCACCTATTCTTGCAGTGACTGACGGGATTATCATCTCGCAACATGCAGGTGTGAATTTGTTGATTGCACGTTATGCACAGACTCAAATGAAAGAACTGGAATTAACCGTCAATCGCTTTGAACAGGCTGGCGTCAAGGTCAATGGCGTGATCTTGAATGATATTCAGCGTTCAAGTGCAGGTTATGGCTATGGCTATGGCTATGGCTATGGCTATAATTATGCCTATAAAGCTTCAAAAGACAAGGATTGAGCTAGCACAGATAAAAAATTGCTATCAAGGGAATATCAACACTATAGCGCTTCAAACAGATTTGGAATCATTCAATCAATTTAAATCTGTTTGAAGCTTTTTTATATTTTTCTAAGTAGTGAATATCATTGTATCCAGAACAGCCGCACACATCATTTGATTCCTCACGTACAATATTGCCTTGAAACCCAATCATTATTGATTAGGAAATACATGCTTCAACCAGCGTCAGCAATAATCAATTTTTTGATCACATTATTTTACTTCTTTTGTAAATAAAGGAGTTTCAGGCATGTTTTTTCCCGAAAACCGCGCAGCACCGACTTCCTGATTAGGAGCATTAATTCCCTCTTGGCTCAACATCACTTGAGCTGTTTTAAACATGATTTTAAAATCTAACCACATATTATGCTGTTTAACATACTGTACATCTAATGCAAATTTTTCTTCCCAAGTTAAATTATTACGTCCACTCACTTGAGCAAGCCCAGTCATACCCGGTTTAACGTCATGCCGTCGCATTTGTTCATCTGTATAATGTTGCAGAAACTCTTTCATTTGAGGCCGCGGTCCAACAATACTCATCTCTCCTTTCAAAACATTAATGAGCTGTGGCATTTCATCTAAACTGCTAGAGCGTAACTTTTGTCCAAATGCAGTAATACGAAATTTATCTGGTAAAGGATTACCCTCTTTATCTTCGGCATTCCGCATAGAACGAAATTTAATCATTTTAAATAATTGACCATTTTTACCAGGTCGTTCTTGGTAAAAGAAAATAGGCGAACCCAAATTTTTTCGTACTTTATAAGCGATGATAATAAAAACCGGGAATAATATAAGCAAAGCAATGAATGCAATCACTATATCAACCACCCGCTTAGATACCTCCCCTTTATTCCTCATTAAATCAGCAATAGAATAAAAATAAATTTGAGGCATGAAAGATTCTTTTGATATCCAATTATCTTTATGCACAGAATGTCTAGATTTTATTTTACCCATTTTATCTAATTGATCTTTTTTTGAAGAAAATTTTATTATTTTACTTTTACACTCTCCTTTATTTTTAGAATATTTTTTTAATATAATAGTATTTTTTCTATCAGATAAAGTCTTATATATTAAAATAGGATTTTCTTCATTATTTTTAATCTTAGCTTTTTCTTTTTTTAGATACATTAATAAACACCTCGATATGTCTATTTTTTATTAATCATATCAAGGGTTTTATTTCTTAAGTAGCAATATATCTTAGATGGAATTATCGACCTAAAAATAATCTTATATTAGTATTTTTTTATTAAAACCTTAATTTAAATATTATAAATGAAAATTTATTTGATATTGCAATAAAATCTTTGTTCTCGTATCAATAAAATAAGCTATTTCGTGAATGATTAGCACTTCATAGTATCCATTAAATATCCTCAATAAATATAGAAAAGTAGCGGTAATTTTTTTAAATAAAAATTCATAAAATACAACACAGCTCACACTAAAAAAATGTGACAAAATGTGATTTAACAAAGAAGACTGTGATTAAATTCACCAATTGACTCCATATTTTGACTACATCAAAAACGTCAAGAGACTGATTTAACAAGTGTATAGCATCAACAGGTATCTAAAATTTTTCTATATAACTGAAAAACTTATATTTTTAATATTTGTATCAAATATGTCATTTTTACTATTAGCAATTATCTCTAGACTGATGTTTGTATGCTTTCATACATCTGCATAAAAATAGATTTTATTTAAATCTTGTGAGTTATTTGCTTGGGTGGTGTTTCAAAAAGTATGCTGAAAAAAAGCAGGTTGGATTTTGATAAAATAGAGAAATGCGAATAACTCTAGAA
>NZ_JARDAL010000056.1:0-20513 GCF_048957595.1 Acinetobacter sp. AS5
AAAGTGTTTGTTTGCACTCATATTTTAACGATTTGGACTCAGGTTTTTTATTTAAATCAAACTATGGGACAGCAGTGCCGTCAGGGGCTTTTTTTATGGAGATATAATCAAGCTTTCTCTTTAGCATAAACGCCGTATTGAATTGAGATGGCTGGATTTGTGCAGCGTTATTTCAGTAATTTTCATACAAATCGTATATCTGCAAGTGGCTTTGAGCATGCTATGTTAAAAGCTGTTAACAATAACAATGTATTCCCTACATGAAGATAGTAACAAGAATAGCAACAAGAAGGGCATTATGAAGCAATCTCTGCAGCAGTTCTGGAACAGCTTTACCCATTTGCCTTCGGCATGGCTGTTGTGCCTGCAATTGCTGATCTTGCTCTTGTCGGTATTGAGTTATGGAAGCATGTCTTATCGGGCGGGAACCTGGGTACTGGGTGTTCTGGTTTTGCTGGTGATTGCCAGAGTCATTCGCCAGACTCCGATGTTTACCATTTTAGGACTCAGCTTTGTCGCCGGCGCAATTCTCTTTTCCTCCCTGATTATGCTGGGACTGCGTTATACCTGGATCCATGTCACCGCCCACCTGTTTGAAGCTGGTGCTTATTTTAGTGCAGCCTATGGCCTACTGCGTTATATGTTTCATGACCGTTATCTGACCAAGGATGAACTCTTTGCCGCTGGCGCAGTATTTACCTTGCTGG
Source organism: Acinetobacter sp. AS5 (assembly GCF_048957595.1). NCBI lineage: Bacteria > Pseudomonadati > Pseudomonadota > Gammaproteobacteria > Moraxellales > Moraxellaceae > Acinetobacter > Acinetobacter sp. AS5. Next base: position 708 of record NZ_JARDAL010000056.1, read on the forward strand.
CCTGGGGCTTTGCCTTCCTCTACAGTATCTGTCAGCTGCTGGTGCCGTACAGCTTTTCAGACCCCGATCTGCAAGCCTATCAACCCTGGCTGGATCTGATTTTTCTTAGTTTCAGTGTGCAATCTGCAACAGGACTGTCTGATATCATGCCGGTCAGTCCGGTCGCACGGATGCTAGCCATTATCCAGATGTTTGTCGGGGTGATGTATCTGGCGCTGATTGTATCCCGCTTAATTGCCTTGCAATATATCGCACGTCTACCGCATAAAAAGAACGTGAAAAATAGAGAAAACCCGCCTGGGCAATGAGACTCATCCTTTTATTGTATTTGTTACAGTAACTTAACGGCTTTATTTTGTGTCACATCCTAAAATAGCAGGAGATCTAGCTCCCATAGACTGAATCTGTCTGATCATTTTGACCTTACCAATAATTATTTGACGCTGTTTGTCGATCCAATTTTTAAAAAATGGAGGATGTATGTCTTCCACAAAACCATCCTGTTTTGCCAATATCAATCCAAATGTTTTTATCAGTACTGTCGCCATTATTGCGATATTTTTAGCGTTGGTCGTATTTGCACCCGATGCTTTTTCAGTTTTTACCCAGCAACTGAACCAGTGGATTACCACGTCCTTTAGCTGGTTCTATGTATTGTCGGTGGCGATATTTATCATCCTTCTGGCTTATATTGCCCTGTCGGATATGGGCAAAATCAAACTGGGGCCCGAGCATAGTCAACCGAAATATAGCAGTGCCTCCTGGTTTGCGATGTTATTCACCGCAGGCATGGGGATTGGCCTGATGTTCTTTGGTGTGGCCGAACCGGTGATGCATTATGTTACGCCACCTGCCGGTGAACCGGAAACTGTACTGGCTGCACAACAATCTATGCGGGTCACCTTTTTCCACTGGGGCTTACATGCCTGGGCCATTTATACGCTGGTTGGCCTATCGCTAGCTTATTTTGCTTACCGGCATCAATTGCCTTTAAAAATCCGTTCGGCCTTATATCCGCTGATTGGTCAAAAGATCTATGGTCCGATTGGAGATGGCGTAGATACCTTTGCCACCATTGGTACGGTATTTGGTGTGGCCACCACACTGGGTTTTGGGGTCACACAGATCAATTCAGGCTTGAATTACCTGTTTGGTGTTGAACAGGCACCTAGCACTCAGGTGATTCTGATCATTGTCGTGAGTACCATGGCAGCGACTTCCGTATTTTTTGGATTAGATAAAGGAATTAAACGTTTATCTGAACTAAATTTGGTGCTTGCACTGCTGTTGCTGATCTTTGTCTTTGTTGCAGGTCCGAGTATTTATCTGTTACAGACGACTATTCAGAATGCCGGCCAGTATGTTTCAAATCTGTTCAGTATGACCTTTAATCTGTATGCCTATCAGCCAAGTGGCTGGATTGGGGGCTGGACCATCATGTACTGGGCCTGGTGGATTTCCTGGTCGCCATTTGTTGGGATGTTTATTGCCCGGGTCTCGGAAGGGCGCAGTATTCGTGAATTTATCGTGGGTGTATTGCTGATTCCGACTGGATTTACCCTGATCTGGATGGGCTTTATGGGCAATGCCGCACTGTACAGCATTATGCATGAAGCCAATACTGGCTTATTAGAGGCAGTTCAGCGTGATTCATCAGTGGCCCTATTTGAGTTTCTGAACAATCTGCCTTTCAGCTCAGTGACCAGCATCATTGCAACTTTACTGGTCATGCTGTTCTTTGTGACTTCTGCCGATTCAGGGGCATTGGTGACTGATTATCTGACAGCGAAAAGTGATAATTCACCGACTTGGCAGCGTCTGTTCTGGACCGTACTCATGGCTTTATTAGCCATCATCCTTTTGCTGGCCGGTGGCTTAGAGGCCTTGCAATCGGCCACGATTATGAGCGCTTTGCCATTTACATTTATTATGCTGCTGATGTGTTGGGGATTAATCAAAGCCCTACATCTGGATGTCACCAAAATGCATGCACTGCAAGCCGCACGGATTACCCCGCGTGCGATCCAGAATCCACGCAGCTGGCAACAGCGCTTAGGCCTGATCATGCATTATCCGCATACTCAGGAAGAGGTGCAGCAGTATATTCACAATACGGTGAATAAGGCATTTCTCAGCTTTCAAAGTGAATTGAAACGGCGCCGATTACATGTAGCGATTAGCCCGCTAGAAGACGGTATACAGCTCCGTGTTGATCATCAGGATGAAATTAATTTTATCTATCAGGTCAATGCCACTCAGACTTTAAGTCCAAGCTTTATGGCTGAACTGGAGAATGCGGGAGTAGATTCCTATCAGGCAGAAGTCTTTTTAAGAGAAGGCGGGCAGGGCTATGATGTGATGGAATGGACGCAAGAAGATCTATTGCAGGACATCATTGACCAATATGAACGTCATTTGCACTTCTTGAGTCTGGTACGTACGCCTGAGTAAATGAAGTCATAAAACAATAAAAAAGGACGCAATATGCGTCCTTTTTTGATTCAGAATCTAATCAGAAATTAGAAACGGAATTTGGCATTTACACCAATCGTTTGTGTATCCAGTGCTTGGCCTTCAGCATTTGCATTTACATAAGATGCGCCAACTGCAACAGCAGGAGTGATGAAGTAGTTTACGTTCGCGCCCCAAGCTTTGTCTGGAGAACCAGCAAAGCTAGATTCCATATAAGATGCACCAACGCTTAACTGTGGGTTAAGGAAAAGAGTTGTACCTAAGTTGTAGGCAGTATCTTCGCCATAAACTAGCCCACTTTCAAAACCAATTGACATGTTAGTGCCGTCAATCGCGCCTACATATTTAGTGCGGGCAGTGATTGCATCTTTCTTATCAGCAATGGTTTCTGATTCAAGAGCAGCTTTAGCAACACCGTTGTTGAACATGTTGAAAGCGTCATAGGAAGTTTGGTCTGCAACGCTTGTGTAACCTACAGCTACCAGGAAGTTAGGAGCAACTAGAGCACCCAGTTCTAATGCATAACGGTCGCCATTATCATCTGTTGGGTTACCAGCTTTGTTATCAGTGATGGTATGGCTATAAGAAGCGCTTGCATAAGCAGGAACAACTTTAGTCGGGATATACGCTTCACCTTTTACACCGAAAGTATGGTGCACAGTGCGGTCACCAAATTCTTGTCCGTCTTCGCCGTATGTATAAGCAGCAGAAACATTAGATGCTTGGTTTAAAAAAGCAGCTTCAGCTAAAGGACCTTTAGAAGCATCAACATTGTTGAAGTAGTAAGTACCTTGAACTGCACCAGTGAAGTCTTGTTCATTCACAGTGTTGTCGATGAACTCTGACTGACCTTGAACTTCAAATTGATATGCTTGAGCACCGGTCATGGCTAATAATAAAGCAGTGGCTAAACCGAGTTTTTTCATGATATTTACCGTTTTGTTACAAGATGTGTACAGCTTTGGAACACATTGTATTGTGACAATTTATTAAGTCAATCCAATTCGAAATCGCTATTTTTTTAAGCTAAATCATTGTATTAATTTTGTGTAAAATTCAAGTATTAGGCTCCGAAGCTATTTTATATAAAAACTCTTGTATAACAAAAATCTAGACTTTAAATATAGAATCGGGACTAAAGATTAAGGAGAAATTATGTTGTTATTTTAATCAATTAATACGATTAATTATAATATATTTATCTATTAAAACAATTAATAATAGGTGAGCTAATTCATAAATGTGTCAAGAAGTGCAAGGTGTCTGGCGCCTCATGTCTTGATTGGATTGCTTGATTTTAAAGCATCATCAGCTTGGGTCTTAGAGTAGATGTCTGTTTTTTGAGCTAAATGGGCATGTTTTATAATCTTGACTGAAGCAATCGGCTTTACATTTTCAGGGGAATTTTACATAATATGAAAATCAAGTTAGAGTTCACATTTTCATAGTGATTTAGCCTGATTCTCCACAATTTTTTGTTTTATCGCCCAGCTTTCCCCAAGGTTGGGCTTTTTTTTGTCCCGCATTTTTTAATTCAGATCATTCTGTTTCTGAAAAAACCTTCAACTCAAAACAAGATGAGAAAAATAAATATTAGAATAATTTTAAGCGCCAAAATAGTGCATATTGAAAAGTAAAAATAGAGGTCTAAAATTCAATAGCTAAAAAAAAGCCCGATTTTCATAGAAAATCGGGCTTTTTTCGCCAAAATTTGCGGGTAAACTAAAATATCTGCTGAGGAATAATTTAACTCGCCCTAATGCGGTGCATTATGCACCTATTTGTTGCAGGTGTAAATAGTGCAGAAAGCAAGTTTTTATATTTTTTAGCTGCTTAAGTTCCCTTGTTTTTGTAAGACTTTATAGGGAATTGTGGTTATGAAACCCTGCATTAAAGTTTCAAATGAACTAACTTAAGTATCTGAAAATAATAGATGATAAAAATTCATTAAAAACATAAGTGAAGTAAGACTAAAGGCTTTAAGACCATCCTGTTTTATTTGTATAATAATCAATCTATTTAGCTTTGCTTGTAATATTGGGGCGTAATACAACAGCATGAATACCTTACGCTCTGAGTGGATCAGTAAACGTTTGTACTGGTCAATGTCGATTATTATTTTATGTTTGCTTTGCATCTGTATTCCCTTAATTGTAAGTAGCAGTCAAAGTTATTTAAAATCCAGACAAACCTATCAACAATTGAATGCCTTACAGCAGGTCGCTGATCTGGCGAATAAAATTTCGCGTGAGCGTGCGCCTGCCAATAAAGCCATGTCCAGTTCGGTGCAGGAATTTTCCCAGCATCAGCAAGAGTTAATCAGCTATCGTCAACAGGTGGATCGGCAGCTCTCCCAGACGGTTGATGTCTTGACGGAGGTCGGTTTTAACAACCTGAATCAGCAACTTTCACAGCTTGAAATCAGCCTGAAAAAAGGACGTGCACAGGTTGATGCCTATACCCGGATGCCGCGTCAGCAACGCAGTGCGCAAGAACTTGATCAGGCAATTCTGGCCATGTTTGCTGCCTGGGAAAGTTGCCGTGAACTTTTGCGTGACGTGGCAGTGGCTTCAGATAGCTCATCTACCCCTCTGAATAACTATATTAGCCAGATTCTATTTTTATCTGATTTACGTGATCAGGCTGGTCGTGTCGCATCGTCTATCATGGCGCATGTGACTTTTGAAGCTCCGCTTCCCACTGAAAATATTACCCGCTCTTTACAGACCCAACATCAGGTGCGTTATTTGTGGGCCTTGATTGATACCCTTCAACCTGCTCAAGATAAGACCGAGGAATTCATTCGTTTACATCGGCGGGTAGAAATCGAGTTTATTCAGCAAGGCTTACCAATTGTGAGTGAGCTGATCAGTGACAGTCTGGAGCAACGTGACTACCGTTTGAGCGGAACAGAGCTGACTGAGGCTATCGTAGATAAATTTGCGACTGTGGTAGACCTGCAAACTTACCTACTGCAATACAGCAGAGATGCCGCTATTCAAGAAATGAACAGCAATATGCAGCGTTTGATCTGGAGCGTGTTGGTATCGCTGATTTCATTGCTGACCGCGATTTCAACCATGATTTTTGCACGTAAACAGGTTTTTCTGCCGCTAATTCAGGCACGCCGCATGTTGTTGAGTTTGTCTAAAAACTCGGGTCGTCAGAAAATTGATATGCGGCTGCGTGAAGTGAATCATTCTGATTCTTTATTCGCTGCCATTCAGAAATTGCAACAGATGTTGCAAGAACGTGATGCGCTAGAGTTCCGTTTAAAGAATATTGCCCATTCCGATTCTTTGACCGGGCTGGCCAACCGTTTTGCGTTGGAAGAATATATCCGCTTTATGGAAAATCAGCCGGGTCAATTGAGCCAGACCTGTTTGATGATTATTGATATTGATCATTTTAAACAGGTGAATGATCAATATGGGCATATTATTGGCGATCAGGTGATTCAACTGGTGGCCGAGCGTTTGCAAGCTAATGTCCGTGCTACAGATTTGCTGGTGCGTTATGGCGGCGATGAATTTCTGGTATTGATTGAAAATATCCAGATGCAGCAGGCATTGGTTGTGGCCGATAAAATCCGGGCTGAAGTGGCTGAGCGCCATATTGTGACTGCAGCAGGAGACGAGATTCAGATTTCGGTCAGTATTGGCGTAGCGATTGGTGCTGGCTCCTGGATAGCTTTATTGTCAAATGCAGATGATGCTCTATTCGCCGCAAAGGCCAAGGGACGTAATGCGGTGGCTGAGGTTTAGTTCAAAAGACTGCTCTCGCTACTTTTGAATTGCACAAAAGTAGCAAAATGCATTTGTTCGACTGATGCTAAGTCCCATTAGCACAGTCAAACAAGCAACATCCATGTCGCCAGTCATGTGATCTAATTTGGATGATCTCTGGTTTTGTCGATCAGATAGTTAATAAAATTTGTGCAGGCAACAAGCATAAATTTTGCATCGATATAAGAAAGATTTGATTCGTCTAACATTGCATGGCGAATACCATCTGCATCGGATGTATAACCATATAAAGATTTAATACTGGCTTTTAATGCAGGATGTATTGGATATTGTTTTTCAATTTGACCAATTGCATCACCTAAAGTTACTTTGTCCTTCTTTAATATTTTTTGACACATACCTTCTAATGCCGAAACAGATTCTTTAATCGAATTTCGATAGTCAGGCTTTTGACGATCTGACATCAGTTTTAAAGCTTTATTTAAATGTTGTTGAACACCTAAATATTGATTTGTATTTTCTAAAGCAGTTTCGATGGATTGAATTTCTTGTTCGGAAGTTATTGGAATGATTTCGTCATTTATAATTCGGTAAGCACTATTTTCACGCTCTAGCATATTGTTGATATTAGTTATAAATGAATCTTTATTACTTACTCTTTGATAGGGGTAGTGCTTAATTGTTTCTTCAATCAAGCTATAAATTTCGTGCCATGCACAATTAAAAAAGTAATCTCTAATTATTTTTAAAGAATCAGATGTCCATTGAGGGATGGTATCTGTAGGGTTTTTAAAAAGATTAAGCCAATAAGATTCTACTAACGAGTATATATTTGAATTACGGGTAAAAGAGCTTTGATTATGTCCATGTTCAATCCGATTCCAAATATAGCTATGAAAAACACTCCACAAACCATTTTTTAAAGCATCATCTATACTTTCTTTTTGAATAATGTCACGTACGGGCTTATAACCATATCTTTCAGAAAATCGCATTTTGTTCCCCCTCAAACAAATTTAAGAATAGATTTATTTTTTTAATCCACCCTAACCCTCCTTTGCGAAAGGAGGGAATGCCTCCTCTTTATCAAAGAGGAGGCTAGGAGGAGATTTTTATTTCAACAACGGCTTCAAGAATTTACCCGTATGTGAAGCTTTGACTTTCACGACCTGTTCAGGCGTACCTTCCGCAACAATCATACCACCACCCGAACCACCTTCAGGGCCTAAATCCACCACCCAGTCGGCAGTTTTAATTACGTCCAGATTATGCTCAATCACCACGATGGTATTACCCTTGTCACGGAGCTGATGCAGGATATCCAGCAGTTTGGCAATATCATGGAAATGCAGACCCGTGGTCGGTTCATCCAGAATATATAGGGTTTGACCAGTATCGCGTTTGGCCAGTTCACGTGCCAGTTTGACACGCTGTGCTTCACCACCAGAAAGAGTGGTCGCAGACTGACCCAGACGTATATAGCCCAAACCGACCTGATGTAATGTTTCCAGACGACGGTGAATCACCGGAATCGCATCGAAGAAATGCATGGCATCTTCAACGGTCATCTGCAAGACATCGGAAATATTCTTGCCCTTATAGTTTACTTCCAGCGTTTCACGATTATAGCGTTTGCCATGACAGGCATCACATGGCACATACATATCCGGTAGGAAGTGCATCGCTACCTTGATCATGCCATCACCTTCACAGGCTTCACAGCGGCCACCTTTCACGTTAAACGAGAAACGACCGGCAGCATAACCGCGTGCCTTGGCTTCTTGCGTCTGTGAAAACAGTTCACGAATCGGGGTAAATAGGCCGGTATAAGTCGCCGGATTGGAACGCGGGGTACGTCCAATCGGACTCTGGTCAATATCCACCACTTTGTCGAGGAACTGTAAACCATCAATCGATTCAAACTTTTCCGAAGTTAAAGTGGTGGCACCATTGAGCTGGGTCGCCGCCAAAGGTAACAAAGTCCGGTTAATCAAGGTCGATTTACCTGAACCGGACACCCCGGTAACACAGGTCATAATACCTAAAGGAATGGTCAGACCGACTTTTTTCAGGTTATGCCCGGATGCTCCCATTAGCTTGATCTGTTCTTTAGGCTTAGGCGGTTGAATCCGTTTTTTCGGCACTTCAATTTTTAATTTTCCGGATAAATATTTTCCGGTCAGCGAGTCCGGATTGGCCAGAATTTCATCATACGTTCCTTCGGCAATCACATGCCCACCATGCACACCGGCACCCGGACCGATATCAATAATATGATCGGCGGCACGAATCGCATCTTCATCATGCTCGACCACCAGCACGGTATTGCCCAGATCACGCAGACGGATCAGGGTTTGCAGCAGACGGTCGTTATCACGCTGATGCAGACCAATTGACGGCTCATCCAGCACATACATGACGCCCATCAAACCGGCACCGATCTGTGAGGCCAGACGGATTCGCTGCGCTTCACCACCAGATAAAGTTTCGGCAGAACGGGACAGGCTGAGATAATTCAGGCCGACCGAAACCAGAAAGTGCAGACGTTCACGGATTTCCTTGAAAATCTTGTCGGCAATTTCTCCACGGGCACCTTCCAGATGAATGTCTTGATAATAGCTTTCAGCATCGCCAATCGACATACGGGTAATATCGGCAATGGTCTTGTCCAGAATTTTCACATTACGCGAAATTTCATTTAGACGTGAACCATCACAGGCATCACAGGCAGCATTGGATAAATATTGCGCCAGATCATCACGGACATAATTACTTTCAGTTTCACGATAACGGCGTTCCAGATGCGGCAAAATTCCTTCAAAAGGAATGACCCGATTATGGCGACGACCACGCTCATCGATATAGCTCAGATCAATTTTTTCTTTGCCGGTGCCGTACAGAAATTTTTTCTTGGTATCGGCATCCAGTTCATTCCACGGCGTTTCTAGCGAAAAACCGAAATGCTCGGCGACTTTCTGGATCATGCTGTAATAGTAAGGACGCTGACGGTCCCAACCACGAATCGCGCCTTGGCTAACGCTGACCTCAGGATTAGGAATCAGTTTGTCGGCACTGAAATGGCTGCGGGTCCCTAGACCATCACAGACCGGACAGGCACCAAAAGGATTGTTGAATGAAAACAGGCGTGGTTCCAGTTCAGCCACTGCACGGTCACATTCCGGGCAGGAGTGTTTGGCTGAAAACACACGATCGTTATGCTCGCCCTTCATCCAGGATAAAATTGCGATATCACCACCGAGACGTAGCGCGGTTTCAAAACTTTCTGCAATACGGTTACCCAGATCATCACGAACCTTAAAGCGGTCGACCACCACTTCAATGGTATGTTTTTTCTTTTTATCCAGCTCAGGTGGTGGATCAATTTCCATGATCTCGCCATCCACTCGGGCGCGGACAAAACCCTGACTTTGTAGCTGTTCAAACAGCGCTGTATATTCGCCCTTACGTTCGCGCACGACCGGTGCTAACAATAACAGCGCAGTGCCTTCTTCCAGTGCTTTGACTGCATCAACCATTTCAGTGACTGTTTGTGCCACCATCGGCAGGTCATGTTCCGGACAGAACGGTGTACCGACACGTGCATACAGTAAACGTAAATAGTCGTAAATTTCGGTAATGGTTCCCACGGTAGAGCGTGGGTTATGACTGGTCGATTTCTGCTCGATGGCGATGGCTGGACTCAAGCCCTCAATCGAATCGACTTCCGGTTTTTCCATTTGGGAGAGGAACTGGCGGGCATAGGCAGACAGCGATTCCACATAACGGCGCTGACCTTCGGCATATAAGGTATCAAAGGCAAGCGAGGACTTACCTGAACCAGACAGTCCCGTAATCACCACAAACTTGTCGCGTGGTATATCAAGGTTCACATTTTTCAGGTTATGGGTACGTGCGCCTCGAATACGGATGTGGCTTTGGCTCATGCAAGGATCCTAGAATATTCATCAAAAACCCTTATATGATACCGGATGAAAAATGTTCAAGTGCAAATAAAAGTATTTTAAACGTCAAGTTATGTCGGTGATTGGTCAATTCATCACAACATTAAGAAACACAGCAGCAGATTGTCTAAATATTCACAATGACTGTAGGTCAGGTAAATACCTAACAAGCCGCTGCATAGCGGCGTTCAAAGATAGATTCAATCTCTTCAAAGCAGCAGTCACGTGGCACATCATGATGCAAACGTGCATAAAAATTGACTTCATTTTCCAGAATATGCAGAAAGTCCTCATAGTCTTTTTGGAAAAAATCCAGGTCGAGCAAATCGTTACGTCGCGCCTGATGACAGCGATACTTTTCAATAAATTTCAGCAGGTGTTTCTGGATATGTGTGTTGGTGTGGTAAATCAGATAAGTCGCTGCCGAACCACAATCTGGACAGCCTTGTTCCAAATAGATTTCTTCATTATTGAGCCAGCAACATTGCAGGGTAAAAAATGCCCGAATCGCTTCGGTGCCTAAAGTGTGCATATCATCTGCCTCTTTCCGGGATTGATTTTATTAATTGATAATTATTCTCAATTATTGTTCGGCAATTTGGGGCTTATAGCTAGGTCTAGCGTACCGGCCAGTTCTATCCTTGTTTTTTTCAGACTAAGCCGTTTTTATGATCGGTTTATGACAGTAGAAATTTTTTGATCAGCTATAACCAAAAAGCCCTATCTTAAACAGGGCTTTTTTTATTCGTCCGTCCTAGTCATCCAGACCAGGCCACTGGCGTTGCTCAAAGGCACTGTCCCAGAACAACCATTCCAGACGGGCCGCATGCGTATAAGCTGCATGCATTTTTTCTAGTGTATCGGCATCAACACGCGCCGCAACACGGTCAACGGTCGCAATCACATTCCGCACCGCAGTGTGGAATTCTTCTCCTGAATAGGTATCCACCCAAGCCTGATACGGATTATTCGGCGCAGAGTTATCGACAATATCTTTACCAACTTCGGCATAAATCCAGAAACAAGGCAGCAACGAGGCCAGCACCACCGGGTAGCTTTCCGACCAGGCGGTCGAAGTCAGATAAGAGGTATAGTGATGACACGCCAAAGTCAGCGGGGTATTTTCAAACTGCTCTTTGCTAATGCCAAAATCCTGCATAAAGCCATCATGCAGGTTACGTTCCACCACAATCGCTATTTTGGCTGCCTCGGCAAACTGGATTACATCGTCCGCTTCAAAAGCTTTGGCGGCACACACGGCCAGTGCACGGCCATAGGCCAGTAAATAATGCGCATCCTGAATCACATAATGACTAAAGGCTTCACGGCTTAAAGTACCTTGCGCCAGTTGCTGATTAAAGGGCAGGGCCAGGGTCTTCTGATAAAGTCCGAGATTACGTTGCCATACCTCTTGTGAAAAACTCATGCTGAAAATCCTTCGCAGTTCAAGTTAAACCATGCGGCACTATAGCAAAGATCGGGCTGTTTAAAAGATCGGCAAATTTTAAAAACAGAAAATAAGATAAAACAGCTCAGGAAGTGCTTTGGTTTATGCGCTAAAAGTTTCATAATTAGCTTAACTTTTCCTATTCGTATTGCTGCTCTCTCGCAGCCATACATTTATTTAATTTATCCAAGGTCGTTGTGTATGTTGAAACATTTTGGTTTCTCGATTGCATTTTCGATCGTGTGTCTTGGTTTGTCTGCGTATTGGGGTTATACCCATGGTCCTGACGCAGGCCTGCAAACCATGCTCACAGCGCTGACCATTACCGCTATTCTGGCGATTATGGAAGTGTCGTTGTCTTTTGATAACGCGGTTGTCAATGCCTCAGTCCTACGGGGTTGGGATCATTTCTGGAAAATGCTGTTCCTGACAGTCGGTATTCTTATTGCAGTCTTCGGGATGCGTTTGATCTTCCCGGTGGTTATTGTTGCAGTGACTGCAGATCTGGGCTTTATGGAAGTGGTACGTCTGGCCCTGAATGATCCGAAAGAATATTCAGCACGTTTAATGGCACATCATCCTGAGATTGCTGCTTTTGGTGGTGCTTTCCTGTTGATGGTATTCCTGAACTTCTTCCTGGATGAAGAAAAAGACACGCATTGGTTCAGACGGGTGGAACGCCGTCTGTCCAATCTGGCCAATGTACCGGCGATGTCGGTGTTTATCGCACTGGTAGCCTTGTTAATTATGGCAGCCAATGTCGATGAAGCTAAGCGTCTGGCAGTGACTATGGCGGGGATCTGGGGCATCGTGATTTATATCGGTGTGCAGGTTCTGAGCCATATGCTCGGTGGTGAACCGGAAGTCGATGAAGAAGGCAATGCCATTCGTCATGATGAAAATGGCGTACCGACGGGTGTAGTGAAAGCGGGTATTGGTGGTTTCCTCTATCTAGAAGTCCTGGATGCTTCCTTCAGTTTTGATGGCGTGATCGGTGCCTTTGCGATTACCTCAGACGTGGTCATCATCATGCTGGGTCTGGCAATTGGTGCGATCTTTGTCCGTTCAATGACCATCTATCTGGTTGAGCAGGGCACATTGGATGCCTATATCTACTTGGAACATGGTGCGCATTATGCCATCGGTGCACTGGCTTTCATTATGATTGCCAGCGGAACCGGTCTGCATGTGCCAGAAGTGGTGACTGGTCTGATCGGTGTAGCCTTTATTGTCTGGGCAGTATTTGCCTCGATTCAGTACAAGAAACGTCAGGCGGCTTTAGAAAAATAAAGTGCTGTCCCTGAATGAAAAGCGTAGCTCCGGCTGCGCTTTTTTGTTTTTAGATTGGCATCATCTTTATTTCAAATAAAATTCATGTCTTATTAATGAGCTGAATGTCCTATAATCTGGGCTCCAGATTAATTAACCCAATCGCCATAATTTATGATGAATGCTTTAGAACGTCGTTCAACCTTTGCCCTGAGCAGTATTTTTGCACTGCGCATGCTGGGGTTGTTTATGATTATCCCAGTGTTTTCTGTGGCAGGGCAGGCATATCAATATGCGACGCCTGCACTGATCGGTTTGGCGGTCGGGGTCTATGGTTTGACTCAGGCCTTATTGCAGATTCCATTCAGCCTGATTGCGGACCGTTATAGCCGTAAGCCACTGGTGGTTTTAGGGCTGCTATTATTTGCGCTGGGTGGTGCAATTGCGGCCATGTCGGACACCATTTATGGCGTGATTATCGGCCGGGCGATTGCTGGTGGTGGTGCAGTATCTGCTGTGGTGATGGCGTTGCTGGCAGATGTCACCCGTGAAGAAAACCGCATGAAAGCCATGGCGATGATGGGCATGAGTATCGGCCTGTCTTTTGTGGTGGCCTTTAGTCTGGGGCCTTGGCTGACGGGTCTGGTTGGCATCTCGGGATTATTCTGGGTCACCACGGTGATGGGCCTGGCGGCGATTGCCATGCTGTTGATGGTGCCGAAAGTCACGCGGCATCATAAAAACTTTCAGCAGGGCTATCTGGCACAGTTGAAACAGGTGATTAAAATCGGGGATCTGAATCGTCTGCATGTGTCGGTCTTTACCCTGCATTTATTGCTCACCGCCATGTTTATCTATGTCCCTTCACAGCTGATCGAATTTGCTGATCTGCCACTTTCTAGTCATGGCTGGGTATATTTGCCGCTGCTGGTACTGAGCCTGTTTTTTGCTTTTCCAAGTATTATCTTGGCAGAAAAATACCACAAAATGCGGGCGATTTTTCTGGTGGCCATTACCGGTATTATTCTGGGTTTAATGGTGATGGCATTTGGTTTTGAATCCAAATATGTCTTGCTGATTGGTTTAGGGTTGTTCTTCATTGCCTTTAATGTGATGGAAGCCCTGTTGCCGTCTTGGTTGTCGAAAGCGGCACCGATCCAGTCCAAAGCGACGGCAATGGGCGTAAATGCCAGCAGCCAGTTTTTAGGGGCTTTCTTTGGCGGTATGATTGGCGGACAATTGCTGCTGCTAAACAATACCTCGATGGGCTGGAGTATCCTGACAGGAATCGCGATCATCTGGCTGCTGATGAGTTTTGGCCTGGCTCAGCCACGCTATCTGTCATCGCTGGTACTGCGATTGCCGGAAAGCAGACAAACTGACGAATGGACTTCTCAGCTTTTGGCGATTCGTGGTATTGAAGAGGTCGTGGTGATGTCTGAACAGCAAGTTGCCTATGTAAAAGTCGATAAACAGCAGATTGATGATGCTTCGCGACAACAATTAACGCACTTGTTAGGTAAAGAGGTAGCCATTTAAGCATAACTCTTATAAAGTAAAATACAGAAATATATAGGAAGTAAACGGCAAATGCGTGGTGTAAATAAAGTTATTTTAGTGGGTACTTTGGGTAAAGATCCGGAAACCAAAACTTTTGCAAATGGTGGCTCTCTCACTCAATTCTCGATCGCAACCAGCGATTCGTGGACAGATAAAAGTACCGGTGAACGTAAAGAACAAACGGAATGGCACCGTATCGTGTTGCATAACCGTTTAGGTGAAATTGCGCAGCAATATCTTCGTAAAGGCTCAAAAGTATATATTGAAGGTTCATTACGTACCCGTCAGTGGACTGACCAGAATGGTCAGGAACGCTATACGACAGAAATCCGTGGTGAGCAAATGCAGATGCTAGACTCTAGCCGTCCTCAAAACGATCAGGGCGAGAGCAGCTTTAACCAGCCACGCTTTAATAACAATAATCAGGCGAACAACAACCAAGGCGGTTATGGCAATAACCCGCAATCGGGTTATGGTTCAGCGCCACAGCAAGGCGGTTTTAACAACAATCAGGGCGGCGGTTATGGCAACAATAACCCGAGTGGTTTTGCGCCGAAATCTGCACCTGCTCCAACAGCAGCGCCTGCAGCAGATCTAGATGATGACTTACCATTTTGATTTATCAGAACGGTAAATTATCATTAAAACCCACCTGAATACGGTGGGTTTTTTATATCCTCGAGATTTATATTAAGTTTGAATAAAGCCCGACTTATTAAAAGAATCATAAATCTTAAAACATCAGGTTGCTTTTGATGGGGACAACTCTGCATCGAGAAAATAAATAAGATAATAAATACTGATAGAAATTTATGATCTAAAAAAGCGATCATTTTTATAAAAACTTGCGGTTTTACCTATTTTAAAATTTTTCGTATTCTAGCTTCACAAGATAAGCAATCCCAGAAATAAGCCATAGGAAATATCTCATGAGTTTAATCAATACTGAAATCAAACCATTCAATGCAACTGCTTACCACAATGGTCAGTTCATCGAAGTTTCTGAGCAAGACCTGAAAGGTAAATGGTCAGTGGTGTTTTTCTATCCTGCAGATTTTACCTTTGTTTGTCCAACTGAATTAGGCGATCTTGCTGATCAGTATGCTGAATTCCAGAAAATGGGTGTAGAAATTTATGGCGTGTCTACCGATACTCATTTCACCCATAAAGCTTGGCATGATACCTCTGACGTGATTGGTAAAATCCAGTATCCATTGATTGGTGATCCAACCTGGACTTTGTCTAAAAACTTCGAAGTATTGATTGAAGCCGAAGGTCTGGCAGATCGTGGTACTTTCGTGATTGATCCAGAAGGTAAAATCCAGATCATTGAAATCAACGCGGGTGGTATCGGCCGTGATGCACAAGAGCTTCTGCGTAAAGTGAAAGCTGCACAATATGTACATGCGCACCCAGGTGAAGTTTGTCCGGCAAAATGGAAAGAAGGTGAAGCAACACTTGCTCCATCAATCGACCTGGTGGGTAAAATCTAATTCAAACCTAGTTCTTTGAAGCAAAAAATCCAGCACAAGTTGCTGGATTTTTTATTTTTTTAGTTTAGAGATTTATGAATTCTAGACAAAAACATCATGCCATTTGATTTCTATTTGAGAACAAAATGAGAATTGAGGAATTGCACTCTATGCTTTTTAAGCGGCTTATGCGAGGCAATCAAGTAAGCGCAATACCCTGCTGCATGATTGACTAGGCCTGAAAACAAAGAAGCCTCTGCTTTCGCAGAGGCTTTTATTTTATAAGGCGCTGTAGTTTCTTGTCGTTTTAAACAATTTTCGCATAAACGCATCTGAATGGAACCGGATGAATTTATGGTTTTCTTATGCTGCGAATCATAGGTATTTAAAAAGTATTTGTCAACCAAGGATTATAAAAATGGTTAATTAAATTATTTGTTTTTAAAGCGAATTTTCAAGTTTTTAGATAAAAATATGAATAAAATCTTAGATTTGATGGAATTTTAACTAAGGCAGAAAAATGAATAAAAAGCAGGTGAAATTGAACAAAAAGGCCTTTACGAAAAACATATATTCTGGAAGATTTTAATAACCTGTTTGATTGGCGCATGGTACATAATTTCTGTAGTTTTTCAATGACGGATGATCAGTTTGGATATCGCAGTAATTGGTAGTGGCATGGCCGGACTGGCTACAGCCAGAATTCTCCAGGACGCAGGGCATCACATCACGATTTTTGAAGCACTTCCAGGTCGCGGCATGGACAGTCATAGCCTTGAATTTGAAGGGGGCCTGATTGACGCACCTTTACGTGTGATGAACCCCTATCTGTGGAAAAACACCCTGAGTCTAGCCACACATCTGGGCATTAAAACTTATCCGGTGCGGACCTATATGGCCTGCAGCTGGTTATTTGAAGATAAAACTGAAACCTGGCTGACCACATCGCGTAGCCGAATTGGCAATATCCCGATCATCAATAACCGGAAAGGCCTGCAACAATATGGCTGGCGTCTGGTCAAAGGCCTGTTGCAGTTAAAAGTTGCATTGACCAAATTCTTTAAATCGAAAAATCAGGACATCAGCCTGGCAGAATTTATCAATCGTAACGAGATTGAAGAAGTGTTCTGGCACGGTGCGGTGATGCCGGTGCTATATACCATCTGTACCTGCAATCCGAAAACCATTGGTGAATGGCCAGCTAAACCGTTGTTAATTTTTCTGCGTCAATTAACCGATGGCGATGCGTTACTGCGTCTGCAAGGCGGTACACCAGCGTTGGTCGATAAGCTGATTGAAGGCATTCAGATTGAAGACGGTTCAGCAATTACACTGGTACAAGAGCAGGGCGATCAGGTCAAAGTTGAAAATGCGGCCGGTTATTCAAAACTGTTTGACCGGGTGATTGTCGCGACACCGACCACCAAAATTGAGGAGTTCCTGGATCCAGAACAGTTTGCCAGTGAAATTGAATTATTGAAGAAATTCAAATTCGAACAGGGTGAACTGGTCATCCATACCGATGCCAGCGTGATGCCGCCAAAGCGTAAAGACTGGGCCGTACTCAGCTATATGATGGATCGTAAATTTACCCGTCAGCAATTTACCGTGTGGCTTAACTCGATTGAACCTTCTCTGGTCGGCAAGTCGGCCGTATTTCAGACCTGGCGTCCGGTAACCGAGATTGATCCGAAAAAAGTGATCAAATCGGTGATGCTAACGCGTGCAGTGGTCGATGCCAATACCGTGGCACTGAATAAGGAATTGCAGCAACGTCATCTGGATGCCAATCGTAAAGTCTTCTTCTGCGGTTCATGGTCATGTGACGGTTTGCCAATTCTGGAATCGGCAGTGACCTCAGCGATGAAAATTGCAGAAATCTTTGGTGCACCTTTACCATTTGAGGGTTTAAAACCTGTGGTTGAGGTGGCTCCACAACTGGGTTATTAATCCATGCAATGGCTTCAGGCACTGCGTCAGCGTCTTCCCCAGCACAAGTATGCGATTGATGCCGCTGTGTTGGGCGATCACGCGCAATTGCCCTGGAGCAATTTAGGGTATTGGCAAGCAGGTCAGCAGGATTATGCGGCTGCCTGTCGTATGCTGGCCGATCACCTTGCGCAAACTGTAAATTTAAATTCAAAAGATAAACTGCTGGATTTAGGCTGCGGTCAGGGCGCCAGCTTGCTGCACTGGCAGCAACATTATCAGGTGCAATATCTGGCCGGGGTTGAGCTGCAGGCTGCCTGTGTGGCCAATATTCAGCAATATTTACCAGAACTGAATGCCATTTATCAGGCGTCATTTTTGCGTTTAAAAGAATTGCCATTTTCCCAGCGTTTTGATGTGGTGTTGTGCCTGGATGCGGCTTATCACAGTCCTGTGCCTTTATTCTTGGAGCAGGTCCGCAGTGTTTTAAATTCAAATGCACGGATTGGTTTTCATCATCTGGTTTTGTCCGAGCGTTGGGAAAATTTAAATGCATTACAACGGCGTAAATATCAGTTTTTATTGAAATCTGCCGATGTGAATTTAAAAGATTTAATGACAGTGGGTGCATTATATGCCTGTCTGGATCGTTTTGAATTTAAAAATATCCAGATTCAGGATCTGTCCGAGCCGGTATTTTCAGGCTTTGCGGATTATGTGCAAAAAACTTTGAATTCAAAAGCATCAGATGATCAGGCTCAAGGTTCAAAACTGGATCATTTTAAAATTCAGATGACAGCGAAACTATGCCGAAAATTATATCAGGAAGGGATTATGAGATATGTGCAAGTGACGGCACAATCGAAGCACTAGAAAGTGCAAGAAGACTCAGCTGAAAATACCAAAACCCAGAAACATCAAAGCCTCACTAAAAAGCGAGGCTAAGATATGGTGCCGGCACACGGATTCGAACTGTGGACCTACTGATTACAAGTCAGTTGCTCTACCAACTGAGCTATGCCGGCATGGTGGAGTGCATTTTACAGATTTTTTTGGGTCACGCAAGCCAAAAAATAACCGTTTAAACTGTTTCGGCAGGATTTGTTTATTTTGACCGAATGGATGAAAAGTTCTGTTTTTGATTATGTGCAAAGAAATGGCCCATATGTGCAGATATGGGCGAGGGTGAAAGCATAGGATTTGCTATGGATATGAGTTGGTTATAAGGTTTATCTGTTTTTCAGGATGCGATCTAATTCTTGTGCACATTCCTCTAAAGTAAAGGCCATATCAAACTGCATTTGAGGTTTGAGTTCTTGAGCGAGGCTTCTCCACTGTTCGATGAGTCTCAAGGCTTTTTGAATTTTATGTTTATTGATGTCCTTGGCAAGGGTTGGGGTATAACCGCCACGTTTTGCATTTTTAATCTGTTTGGCATAGTTTGCGCTGTTATTCATGTTCGCTCTCCGAATAGCAGTGTATCTATTTTTTAACTTCAAATTTGAATGGCTCGGTTCACTTGGTTATTTCTTTCTATCCTGTGGTTTTTATTCTCCTTTTAGTTGATTTATAAGCAACATAACATAGCTTTGATGACAATAAAATTAAGCTATTTCTGTGCCAGTTTTTTGTTTGAACACATAAATAAAAACCTGAAATGAATGGCGTACAGAAACTGCACAATTCATCAGTTTTTTGGCTGATGAAAAATGAAGATTTTTAAAAATAGAATTGAGCGTAAGTGTTGTGTTGCAAAAGATTTTTATGAACGAGGACTGGTATTAATTCAATGCCTTTGCCTAAGGCGATAGATAATAATATTTTAAGATCTAAGCAGATAATTTTTTTACTGATGGGATGATGGATAAAATTAAACGCAGATTCAAATCTCAAGTGCGACACATTTGTAGTTAGTTGAAAAAGTTAGGTGTATTCGTAGAATCATTGGA
>NZ_JARDAL010000057.1:0-4160 GCF_048957595.1 Acinetobacter sp. AS5
TTCTAGAGTTATTCGCATTTCTCTATTTTATCAAAATCCAACCTGCTTTTTTTCAGCATACTTTTTGAAACACCACCACAATTTTTTACTTTCGCAAGAGATCTAATATGTTATACAAATCTAATAATACATTAAGTCTACCAAGGGTTGTTTATGTGGAAATTATCGCTTTTAACTACTGTAATTTCATTGGTGGTAGCCTCTTGTGCATCTGATCCTTACTCAAAGCCTTCTGCTTTACGGTTTCAAAATAATAAGCAAGGTTATAATCAGGAGATCAATGTCAACAGAGATGCTAAATTATGCGCAGGGGATACAAGAGATGAACAGAGTTGCCCAATTCATTTCTATATTGACAGTATTGAATCAGGTAAATTCTATATCAATAATACGGCAAAGTATTATTTAAAACCAGAAGTTTATAATTTCAAAGTTAAAAATTGTAGCGGCGAAAAAAATTGTCAGAGTTGCGATGTCGACTTGCGGCCAGATCAATTAAAAGATCGTAACTTTATTCTTTCTGTAGATGCTGCTGGTGTACCTTTTATTTCAAATAATGGTCATCCTTTGGCTTGTAGACAACAGCCAGCAGCTCAAAAGCCTGTCGTTGCTCCTGTTGAGCATACTGAAACAATTGATTTGGCAGCCGATACATTATTTAAATTTGATGGTTCATCTTTAAATGATTTATTGCCTAAAGGCCGTCAGGAAGTTCAGGACGTAGCATCAAAAATTTCAACAGGTTTTGTTTCTGTCAGTAAGATCATATTGGTCGGTCATACGGATCGTCTAGGAAGCGAAACTTATAACCAAAAACTTGGTCAGAATCGTGCTGAAACTGTACGTAGTCTGCTTGTTCAAAATGGCGTATCCGCAAATATTATCTCGGTGGCAAGTGCAGGGAAGAATCAACCAGTCACGGACGGCTGTCCTACGGTTAAATCTCGTGAAGCACTAAAAGCATGTTTACAGCCCGATCGTCGCGTGACGGTACAAATTACGGGCATTACCAAGTAATTCAGCATTTAAAAGTTTCAACGAATATAGGCCACACAGAACATGACAAATTTTATTGTAGTAGAAAAAGATTCTTTAAATAAAGTATCTATCAACACGCAACATATCACTTTAACAGAAGCATCAATTGTCCATACCAAAATGCATCGTAATGATGTAGCAGAGTTTTTACGTGATGGCAATAACCTGATTTTAAAGTTAAATAATGGTGAAACTGTCCTTATCGAAAACTTCTTTGTCGTATATGACAAAGTTGATTCTGATCTGGTTTTTGAAGAAGATGGTTGTATCTTATACTGGTTTGATGGTGTTTCTGGTTTTAAGGGAATACCTGGGCTTGAGGTCTTATTACCTGCTAGTGCGGCAGGTGGGTCTTTACTGCCATGGATTATTGGTGGTGGTGCTGTTATTGGTGGCATCATTGCAGCCGCAGGAAGTGGCGGTGGAGGGGATAAAAACGCATGGCCAATCGCCGTTAAGGATGAAATTACAGGTGTTGAAGATACCCCAGTTAATGGCAATGTTTTAACTAATGATCGTGATCCTGATGGAAACGCAATCACAGTTACTCAATTTGTTGTGGAGGGTAAAAGCTATAATGCAGGCCAAACCGTTACAATTGATAAAATTGGCGAGCTAACGCTCAATGCCGATGGAACTTATCACTTTGTCCCTGCGACTAACTGGAATGGCACCGTTCCAACAGTTACTTATACAATTAGTGATGGCCAGGGTGGAACCGCTTCAGCGGAATTGGTAATCACAATTACACCTGATGCAAATCCTTCGATTAGCATAAAAGATGAAAATGGCGGCAGTGAAAATCCGAACAATACTACTGATACATTAATTGAACAGGGGCATGTTACTGTATATGAACAGGGTTTAACTGATACATCGGGTTCAAATAAAGAAACGGGTAGTATTACGATTGGGGCTGGTGATGGCGTAAAGTCTGTTACGGTTGGTGATACCAATATTTTGCTAACAGATCTGGAAAATGCCTCAACTACACCGATTATTATCAACACGCCTCATGGCAAGATCATCATTACTGACTATACGCCAAATGGTCAGGAATTTAATGGCGTATCTACGGGTGGCACCATTACTTATGAATATGAACTAGATCAACCTGTTACCAACGATGCATCACACACCGATAACTTTCTGGAAGAAGTCGGTATATCTGTGACAGATCAAAGTAATATTGTGAGCAGTGGCAGTCTAGTCATTAGCATTATTGATGATGCACCACTTGCCAAAAACGACATCGATAATGTGGCTGCTAATCAATTTACCCCTGAAACTGGAAATGTACTGACGGGTGTTGGTACGAGTAGTGGGGCTACAGGTGCAGACAAAATTAGTGCCGATGGAGTGAGCATCTCCACAGTGGTTAGTGATAATGTATCTGCTAACGTGGTAACAGATGATGGCACAACGCTGACGATCGAAGGGCAGTATGGTACTCTAATACTCAATAAGACCACAGGTGAATATAGTTACGAGCGTCATGAAGGTACGCCGGGCGGTGTAAATGAGGTATTTACTTATACATTGGTTGACGGTGATGGGGATAGCTCAACAGCTAGCTTGACATTAGTCATTGGCAATAGTGCGCCTCTTGTTACGCTTCCTTCGAGCGATGGAGAGAGTACCAAAGTCTATGAATCAGGTTTGAATAATGGTGGCTCTAAAGCATCTACTGATAAGGAAATAACAAGCGGTACAATTGCTTTTACCTCTCCAGATGGTTTGGCTTCTCAAGATGCAGTGAAGTTAGGTGGACATACCCTAACGACAGCAGATCAAACATTCTCGGATGGTTTAACTGCACGCTATGAATACAATTCGGCAACTGGTACAGGTACTATCCACTATAGCTACACACTTCCTGCGAATACGTCAGGTGATAATACCAATGCAACATTTGCAGTGGAAGTGACAGATATCGATGGCGATAAAACAGCTTCGGGTGATCTGGTTATTAATATTATAGATGACGCACCTGTTGCGACGCCTGACACGAATAGCATTACAGAAGACAGCGTACCTAATCCAGTCAGTGGCAACGTACTGACAGGAGGCGTATCTAGTGGAGATACAGCTGATACCCAAGGCGCAGACAAAGCTAACGTCAGTGGAGTACAGGCTGGAACAGTTGCGTCAGGTGAACACGTAGCAAATGGCGCATTGAATACAGCAGTGAATGGAGAATACGGAACATTAATTCTCCGTGCTGACGGTAGTTACACCTACCAATTAAATAATAACAATACGGATGTAAATGCCCTTAAAGATAACCAAAGCCTCCAAGACGTATTTAGCTACACCATTAAAGATGCAGATGGGGACTGGAGTACCACGACATTAACCATCACCATTAACGGACATACCGATGGCGCACCTAACGTGGTTATCACTGATCATAATGGATCAGCGCTTGGTGCGAACAGCATTGCCGAAAATGCAACGACCCCAGTACAAGGCGAGTTTACCGTCAACGCAGCAGATGGACTGAAATCTATCACGATTGGTGGCACGACCATTCTGACCAGCGAACTCTTGGGTCTATCCCCGACCACACCACAAACAATCATAGGTACACAAGGAACACTGACCCTTACCGACTATGATCCAGTAACAGGCAAAGTCAGTTATAGCTACCAACAAAGTGGCAGCAGCAAAGACCACAGCGGTGGTGATACTAGCGTAAGCGATACTTTCCCAATTGTAGTGACAGACAATGCCAATGAAAGCTCAGCAGCGACGAATCTGGTCATTCTCATCACAGATACCGCCCCAGAAGCCAAAGCTGACACAGGCACAGTGACAGAAGACGGTGCAGCACTTGAAGGAAACGTGATCACAGGTGGCAGTAGCAACAGCACAGATGTTGCTGACAGTTTAGGTGCAGATGCAACACAAGTGACAGGAGTCAGCAAAGGAAGCTCAACAACAGAACAAACAGGTAATGTTGGTGGAACAGGACTTGCAGGTGACTACGGCACACTGATACTCAATAGCGATGGTAGTTACAGCTATACCGTTGACCCAAATAATGCAACCGTGAATGCATTAAAAGATGGAGGCAAGCTCACAGAAACATTTAGCTACACCATTAAAGATGCAGATGGGGA
>NZ_JARDAL010000058.1:0-15881 GCF_048957595.1 Acinetobacter sp. AS5
TAGCAGTGTAGGTGGTATCCCAACTTCAGGTAGTTTGAGTTATACCTATACTTTGAACAACGCCCAGACACATAGCGTTGTTGGAAATGATGGTTTACTTCTGAGTGGCATTCCACTGAGTGTCACAGATGCAGGAGGGGTAACCACAACAGGTAGTCTGGTTGTACAAGTGATTGATGATGTTCCGACTGCTGTGAATGATAGCAATAGCATTCCTGTAGGTAGTTTGGCAGTAGTTACTGGTAATGTGGTCAGTACTGACACGAAAGGTGCAGATGGCGCACGAGTAACTACAGTAAAAGCAGATACTGCTAATGGGTTATATGTCACGATTGATCCAGTTGGTAACTATCCGGTTGTTGGTAAATATGGCACATTAACGATCCATTCTGATGGTAGTTATAGTTATGCACGTAATGCAGGTTCAGCTGGTGGTGTAATTGACGTATTTACTTATACTTTAACGGATGGCGATAACGACACATCAACAGCACAATTGACAATCAACATTGCTGATGCAACCCCGACCAGTACAATACCAACGGCTGGTGGTGCAACAACGACAGTCTATGAATCTGGTTTAAATGATGGTGGTACAGAAGCTTCAACCAATAAAGAAACCACCAGTGGCACAATTAGCTTTACCTCTCCAGACGGTCTGGCAGCCAGTGATGCCATTAAGCTGGGTGGACATACTTTAACTACCACGAATCAGACCTTTTCAGATGGTCTAACTGCGCGTTATGAATACAATGCAGCAACTGGAACGGGGACGATTTATTATAGTTATACCTTGCCTGCAAAAACGAGTGGCGATAATACAACAGCTACTTTCGCTGTTGAAATCAAGGATGCTGATGGAGATAGTGCAACAGCAGGGAATTTGGTCATCAATATTGTTGATGATGCACCAATCACCGTAGCGGATACAGGAAGTGTTACAGAAGGCGCGCTTTTGACCAAAGATGCAGCCAGTGGTGTACTTTCTAGCGACCAGTCAGGTGCAGATGGTTGGGCTAATGGTGGTGTAGTCGGTGTTGCTAAAGGCAATACAGATACAACTTCGAGTACTGGAGTAGGAACAAGCATCACAGGTGATTATGGTACGCTTACATTAAATGCCAATGGTAGTTATAGCTATAAAGCGGATCCAAACAAAATAACAGCCAATGCACAGGATGTATTTACTTATACAGTGCGTGATGCTGATGGTGACTTAAAAACATCTACCCTTACCATTAATGTGCAGGACGTTACAGCCAATCCATTAACTACAGTGGGTAGCGTACGTGAGGATGGGATCGATGCCAATGGTACTCAGCCTGCGGGAACAGATGCGAGTAGTTCTAGCAATATTATTAATGGTGATTTGAATCTACAGACGGGTTGGACAGCACAAGCAGAAACAGAAACAGAAACAGGCACTACAGCAAATGGAACGTATACCGTCAATTCAGATGATGGTACTTATAGCTTTACTTTAACTTCAGCAACCAAAGATTTAGAAGGCAATGAAACCAATAGCTTCACTTACACTGCTGTAGACCAATATGGCAATACGGTCACTAATACCATAACTATTAGCATTGTTGACGATAAACCTAAAATCAGTGAGAACGATGCAAATGTTGGTCGTGTAACTGTTGATGAAACTAATTTTGTCTCAGATTCTGTTTCTGCAACAGATGCTAATTTTGTCAAAGATGTATTCACCCCTGTGTATGGTGCAGATGGTCAAGCTACAAGTAATGCGTTGATTTATACACTTAACATTAGTTCCAATGGTGTGGATAGCGGATTAGATACCACCAGCGGCCAAAATGTCTTGCTGTATAAAGTAGGTAATCAGATTGAAGGACGTGCGGGTAGTGCATCAGGCGATGTGGTATTTCGTATCTCCATTGATCCGACCACGGGTGCTGTTACCTTAACTCAATCAGAAGCACTTAAACATCCAGTGGGCGGTTCTTCTTATGATGAAAGTCTTTCTATCAGCAATGCAGGTTTAATTACCCTAACTGCAACTGCTACAGATGGTGATGGTGATGCGGTCACCAGTGATCCTGTTGCGGTAGGTGATCGTTTTATCTTTAAGGATGATGGGCCATCAATTGGTTCTGCGCCAGCAGTAACTTCTGTAGATGAAAAACGTCTAGCGACAGGAAGTGAACCAAACACATCGTTACTCACCGCAGAAGGCAATTTGAGTGTGAGTTATGGTCAGGACGGTTCAGGTAATGGCGGTGGTTTAAGCTTTGCTGCAAATCAAACTGCTTTAAAGGCAGTGCTAGATAGTACAGGTAATAGCGGTATAAGCTTTAGTATTAATGAGACAGGTAACGTACTGACAGCCACGCGTGGCGGCGGCGGCAGTGATGTGTTCAAAGTCACTTTGAATACGACTACAGGCAAATATACCTTTGAACTATTGGGTTCATTAAACCATCCAAGTCATACTACACCATTGAATCTGAATTTTGACTTTATTGCCAAAGATGGTGATGGCGATACGGCATCTGGTAGTTTCGTTGTTCAAGTGATTGATGATGAACCGAAAAGCGCGATTACGATTACGATGGATGAAGATCATAGTTATGCATTCACAACGTCAGCCGATGTGCAACTAGATAACATTACAATTCAGGATGCAAATGGTACTGAGATTAATGGTACGCCGAATCCCGATGGATCTAAGAGTTTTAATGTTGCGCATGGTACCGTGACTGTAGATCAAAATGGTCAGGTGACCTATAAACCTGATGATAATTATAGTAACTATGATGGCAGCCTAACCACCAGTCCCGATACATTTAAAGTACTAGTTACTGATGACACTGGGCAAACCACAACAACCAATGTGACTGTATATGTAAATCCAGTCGCAGATGCTCCTATATTAACTGTTGTGGATGAAGAGGTTGAAACCCCAGAAGATACAGCGGTAAGTTTAGGCTTAAAAACACCAGTTGTAACCGACGATACTGATCAAAATGGCAATACAGGTGATAGCCCAGAGCGTTTAGGCGTGATTAGCTTAAGCGGTATTCTTGCTGGCGCAGCGCTCTTATCTGATACTGGTGCTACATTATTCACATCGAATGGCGGCAATATCTCCATTTGGTTAAGCGATGTTAATCATCCGACTGATGAAACCATACCAGAAGATGCTTTGGAGATGACGTCTGCTGAGTTTGAAGCATTAAAGGTTTTACCACCTGCGGAAAGTTATGCCAATTTTACCGTAACGGTAAGTGTAACCAGTTATGAAGTTGACGATAACGGTGCTAAAGTTTCTGGTGTTAACGGTGCAACCAGTACTGCAACAGTCGTGGTCAATGTTCAGGCGGTTACGGACGGTATCGATCTGAAAATTTCAGATGGCAATAATTTTGTTGATACAAGCAGTATAGAGATTGCGGAAGATACTGCACTTAATTTGACTAATTTGTTGCAAGTGACATTGGTGACTGGTGACGATGGAAATTCGAATGCCGACACCGATGGTAGTGAGCAACGCTGGATGACCATTACGGGGTTACCAGAAGGTACAACCTTAACTGTAAATGGACAGTCTCACACCATTACTACAACAGAATCGTCGAATGGCTATCGAATAGACATTCCAAATAATTACAATGGCGTTTCACCAAGCTTACCATCGATTACAGTGACACCACCAAAAGACTTTAGTGGTGACATTAACAATATCCAGATCACACTACATGCGCAGGACCAAGATAGTGATGGTGTAGGTAATGGGCCGACTACTGGAACTAAAATTACTGACAGTGTTTATTTAAATCTACATGTTACACCAGTAGCAGGTGATGTCGCAGCAGGTGATGTTACGACCAATGAAGACACAGCAGTTGCTTTCCTGCAAAATGTAAGAGTGACGGATACGACTACTGGTACAGAAGTCATTACACAAGTCGCATTTGAAATTCCTACAGGCTGGCTAGTGACTGCTCCAAGTAATAATGTAGGGTGGAGTGAAAGTGGAGATGGTTCGAGCGACTATCCATATACCATCACTTTTGACAATACCTTGAATGAAGTGCAACGTGAGGCTATCTTGGACAGTTTCACAATTTTGCCGTCAGCACACAGTAGTCAAGATGCAACCATTCAAGTAAGGGTAACATCAACAGATACCAATGGTTTTGATACAAATGCCCAGACTAAAATTTTGCCAATAAAAGTCACTGTAAATCCTGTTGCTGAAATCGTGGGTAATTTTCTTGGTTCAGGTGATTCTAACCACGATGGTATAGCTGACCTGACCATGACAGATGGTCACATTTACACGACAGCAGGTGCAGAAGACACATGGTATACACTGGGTATTGAGAGTGGATTTAACCTTGCCAATGACTGGACGAATCAGGACGCAGATGAACTGACTTATGCACATTTAACGCCTGAGTTAGTTTCAGAGGATAGCTATGCGACAGTCATCGGATCACAATTCAAATGGACAGTTTCTGGTGTTGACTATACTGCAACTTATACAGGCACACCAATTGATGTACCTGTTAGTGCATTGTCAACATTACAGTTCTTGGCTCCTGAAAATGTATCGGGTACCTTTAAAATCAAAGTTGAAGCTTATACAGTAGACTATGATGATAACAATGAAGGGACGGGTACACCAGCGACAGCAGTATCAGGTGAAGCTTGGTTAGAAAATATTATCATCAAACCTGTTGCTGATGGTATTAATAACTTGTCATTAAATGGTCGTGCGATTGGTTTGGAAGATACGCTAATCCCACTGTCTATTACGCCAAGAAGTTCTGATCCATCAGAAACCTTTAATATCACCATTTCAGATATTCCTGCTGGTGCAAAAATTATCTATGGCGGCGGAGAACAAACGATTACTAACGGTTCAGTCACGATCTCTAACTTTAGTACATCTACGCCACTGACGATTACTCCACCTTTAAACAGCAATGTAAACTTTACCTTAAGTGTTACTGCGACGGCGACGGATGGTAACGTCACATCTGCTCCATCTAGTACGCTCTCTATACCTGTTACAGTTTATGGTGTAGCAGATACACCGACAGTTACCTTAAAAGATTATGACAGTAATCAGCCTGGTGTACAGTCTTATACAACCACTGAAGCTAATCTGGATGGTACTACTGCCCAGCATAAAGTGTCACTCTCTAATTTGATTGAAAATGTTTCATCGATTGATAATACAGATGGCTCAGAAAGCTTTACCCTTCGTATCACTGGCTTAGCCAAAGATTTCAATCTGGGTGGACAAGCCACTGTTTTGGTCACTGGCACAGGTGAAGAACGTGTCTGGGTGATTAAATCAACAGATTTAAATAATGTATTTATCACAGTACCAGAGAATTACAGTGGCAATTTGAATTTCAAAGTTGCAGGCGTTTCTACTGAAAATGATGGTGATTCCAAAACTGGTGCATTAACTGATGTTAATTTCATAGTGACACCTTCTGCCGAAGCAGAAGCAACGACCAGTGCGACACTGGTTGAAGATGAAATTACGACCCTGAATTTTGGCATTGTTCATGTAAATGGTGACAATGACGAAACTTTGGGACATGTTTGGATTGCACAGGATCAGGCGGCAGGAGCAAAGTATACTTTATATCTAGGTACAGGCACATCGGCTGTTCTTTTAAGTAATGCAAGCTTACCAATCAAAACCATTGATGGGGTGGACTACTACGAATTGACTGCTGAACAAGCTCAAACCTTGGCAGCTAAAGGTGGTGCTCAGCTTGATGGTGATCAGGGCTTCTTCACTTATAAATATGAAGTGACCGATAATCATTATGGTTCGGTGCAAACCGCACTACCGGACACGGTGGTTAAAGAGGGACAATTAAAATTAACGGCGAGTGCAGTTACCGATGCTGTTGAGTTATCTGTTACTGGTATTTCTGGAATAAGCAATACCACTTCATCATCAGATCAACATGAAAATGATGATGCTACTCCAGACACCGCAACACTGACTGCAACGGATACTGTGACCGTTAATCTGAAGGTCGCTTCGATTGACCATGATGGCAGTGAACACGTGGTTCGTATCTTGATCGAAAATGTGCCAGAGGGTGTAACTGTACAAGGTGCAAATGTTCAACAGGTAGGTGCTGGTACATGGGTACTGGTCTATCAGGCAAATAATGCACCTTCAATCAACGCACAGGGTGGTAGTATTGATGTACCAGTCACTTTCAAGATTGGTTCCGACGCGG
The DNA here is from genome assembly GCF_048957595.1 of Acinetobacter sp. AS5. Classification (NCBI taxonomy): domain Bacteria; kingdom Pseudomonadati; phylum Pseudomonadota; class Gammaproteobacteria; order Moraxellales; family Moraxellaceae; genus Acinetobacter; species Acinetobacter sp. AS5. The sequence continues at coordinate 6,243 of NZ_JARDAL010000058.1, forward strand.
GTGGCTTAACAGGCCGTCCGATTAAGATAACTGTACAGACACAAGATCTAGGGTCTGATTCGACTGCTATAACAGACATCAAATCTGATTCAGTGACATGGTATCTAAATACAGATTTTGCTGAGGCTCCAGGCAGTAAAGCACCGCTTATTGACCAATGGCAATATAATGATGCATCTGCTACGGAAGATACACCATTTAAATTAAGCGATGTGGTAGATCAAGCCATTACCATTCGGGATCATTCGGCAAGCAACTTGTTTACTGTCACCTTGAAAGATTTACCAGCAGGTACAATCGTCAATGGTATGGTACAAACCATGATCGATACAAATAATGATGGTAACCCTGATACCCCAGTATGGACAGCAAGTGTTACGGTAGATCCGAATGCCACTGATGCCGAAGCCGAAGCTGCTTTGCAAAATCTGTTAGACAGTATTGTGATCACGCCACCAGCAGACTGGAATAATAATGGTCAACCTAGACAGTTCCATTTCGATGCGACACTTACGACTTCGGTCTTGGGTGGCGCTACCGAAGAGGCAACGATTCAAGACATGACGATTCCAATCGCTCCTGTGACGGATAATCCGATATTCACCATGTCTGGAGATAGTATGGTGGGTGAGGGTGCGACAGCAATCACAAGTTCTATTACACTCGACCCTGCCGATGGAAGTTTTGGTAAGGTTGTCGATGGTAAAATGTATGTGCAAGTCAATGCTGCTGGTACAACCGATGCCATGGAAGGTGGTCAGCTATACATCACGGGTAGTACAACACCACTTGTTTCACAAAGTGTAGATATTGATGGTGATGGTACACCTGATGGTGATTTCTACGTCATTGACATTGGTGAAAATGGCGGAACAGTAGACTTAACGTATACCATGCCAGATGGTGAGAAAACTGTACCAGGTAATGTATCATTTACTGCTTATGCAAAAGTACAAGAAGACGGTGCAGATGTTAAAGCAGTCAGTGTCAAGGGTTCTGTGGAAGTTCAACTGATCAATAATGGTGTAAATGTTGTTTCACAAAACTTTATTGGTAATGAGTCAAAACTGGCAACTAAAGCCAATGCAATTGAGCTGACTGGTGCAGGTGGACTAAGCGTGAGTTTGAACGATTCAGATGGTTCAGAGTCTTATGGTGCAATTTTGCTATCTGATGTTCCAAATGGCTTCTTGGTTTATGTCGGAAATGATGCGGCATCCGCAACGCTTGCAAGTAATGCAGGTGGTGATGGCACAACCAACACTTGGGTACTCTCAGAAAGTGGTGGACTACCAGCTTATGTTGCGATATTACCGCCGATACACTGGAGTGGTACTGTTGGAAACTTACAGTTGGTTGTAACTTCTGGTGAAAGTAGCTTATCTCCTTTAACTGAAACCAAAGACATTGGAGATTTGGTGGTTAATGCCGTAGCCAATGGCGTTGATATCAAACCGACTCAAACTTTCGGTAAAGAAAATGAGATTATTCCACTTACCCTGAATGCATCGATGCATGATCCAAAAGTTTCAGAAGTTGCAAATGACAGCAGTACTGAAACTATGACCATTAAACTCACAGGTCTGGGTCAATATGCCTCTTTTTATATCGATGGTGTACAGATTTCATCTAGTCAAATTACAGTAAGTGGAACTGGATCAAGTACGACTTATACCATTACAGGTTTAACCCAAAGCAATATAGATAAGTTAGGCTTTAAACAGGCGAAAGCAGCTTTAACTGATCAGGATTCAACGACTACAGGTACACAAATCGGGGTAGAAGCATGGACAGTTGAAAGTGGTGCTAATAGTGCATCTGCTCTTGTTTCTACGAACATTACTGTAAATATGACGGCCCAACAGGCTACACCAGGTAATGATACCTTGCTATATACAGCAAGTAGTATTAATGCTGGAGCAGGTACAGATACGATTCAGCTCCGTTCTGGTGAAACTGTATCAGGTGCTACTTTGGCAGCAAATCTGAAGAATGTTGAAGTGCTGGATTTGTCTGTAAATGGAGCAAATAATATCACTAGCCTGACAGCATCAGATGTATTGACCATGACTGATGCGGCACATACCTTGAAGATCAATGGTACTACTGAGGATATTGTTGGACTTGGTTCAGGCTGGGAACAAAGTGCAACCAATAATGGTTATGTGACATACATCAGTACCGTATCGGGTACGGCTGTCACTTTGCTGGTGAGTGAAAATGTTCAAACCCAATCTGGAAATCCATTATCAGCGAGAAGCTTCAGCGTAGCTGAAACCAGTTCGGATGATGTGATTGTGGCCAAAGCGGGTAACGATACCATTACGACGGGTCAGGGTCACGATACATTGATTTATAATGTGCTAGATGCGAGTGATGCCAAAGCGGGGCATGGTATTGATCATTGGACAGATTTCGGTTTTGGTTCTACCGCAACAGATAGCAATGCCGAAACGATTCAATTCTCATCAGAATTCTTTAATGATTTGCTTAGTGATAGTGATTTGACATCATCTCATCTTTCACAAGTCGAAAAATTCATTAAGGTTGACTATGATGCAGCAACTGAATCTGCAACCGTGAAAGTAGATCGTGATGGTGAAGCAAATGGTTCAAATTATCAGGATCTTTTGGTCTTAGAACATCAAACTTCGAATGTAACGCTTGCAGAGCTGTTAAATAATCATCAAATTACGATTGGCTAACTTATCGTGTTGATGAATAAAAGTTGCCCCATCCGTGGGGCAATTTTTATGCTAGATGTGAATAATTTCGCTAAATCATTTAATGGCAAAACAAAATTGTAAGCATCCGGCTAACACAGCCTTACCAAGCGATCCTATAAGCCTTAATTTAGTCCCCACCTAAAAACAAGTGGGGACTTAATCCATGAACATGGATATATATTCAGCAACCCCTCCTACAAGGCCATCAATTACACGCTGAAGCGTTGGCCAGCTTTAAGCCGCTATCTGGATGATGGCAATCTACCTATTTGCAATAATTGGGTCGAGAATCAGATGCGTCCCTGGGCGTTGGGGCGCAAGAACTGGCTGTTTGCTGGCTCGCTGCGCAGTGGTCAGCGAGCGGCAAACATCATGACGTTAATCCAGTCAGCAAAGCTGAATGGGCTGGATCCGTATGCCTATTTAAGTGATGTGCTGAAAAGGTTACCGACACATAAAGTGACCCAGATTGAAGAGTTACTGCCACACTGCTGGAAACCTAAATTGAATTAAAAATTGGTATGGGATTCAGCGGACGCTTACACAAAATTCCAGTACAATGCTTGAGTTTTGATTTTCCTCATCATTATTATAGTCGTGAAACAATATCATGAATAAACGGGATGTATTAATAAAGACGAGTTTATGTTCACTTCTTAGCCTTTATATGCCTTTACTTTATGCAGCGTCTGGTCAGGAAATTGCAACTTCGTTAAAAGATAATTTACAAGGTGTATTTACCCCAAAATCGGATGATCATTTTAATAAAGTAGATCTTAAACAGCTCTCAAATTTTGATGTCGATACCTCAAAGTTTGATGAACTTCCTGTTATCGGTTCAACACATTCCAATACGGTCAATACTGCGGGATTGAGCTTGGTAAGCCCCACTTCAAGAACGCTTGATATTTCTGAGGCAGTGAAAATTGCGGTTCAGCGACATCCTGAAATTAGTCAAAATATTGCGAGTCTTGCTTCTCAAAATGCCAATATTGATGTGGCTAAAGCTGCATATTATCCTCAATTATCGGGTGGTATTTCGACTGGAGATATGACTTCTGGCGAACGCGGTCGGCAGTTATTAAGTCTTAATGCGACACAGATGGTCTATGATTTTGGTAAGGTCAAATCCAGTGTGGATATTCAAAAAGCCAGATTAGCATTGCAGCAGGCGCAAGTGCTGGTCAAGATTGATGAGGTTGCACTTGAGGTTGCAAGTGCAATCGTGAATCTAAAACGCTATGAGGAAGTCTGTCGCATTGCACAGCAGCAAGTAGATGGGATTGCACGTATTGCTGAGATTGCCAATTTGCGTGCAAATGCTGGCATTAGCAGTCAGGCAGATCCCGTGCAGGCGAAGTCGTATCTTGAAGCTTCTCAATCAAATTTAATTGCTCAACAAACACAATTAAGACTGTATCAACAAAAATTACGGACTTTACTGGGCTTTGATATCAGTCGGATCAACTGGAAAATACCTGAAAATGTAGTCACTGAATCAAAGATTTTTGAAGCACCTAAAATCAATACGATTCCTACGATTATGTCTGCTCAAGCAGAAGTAAATGTCGCAAAAGCACAGAAAACTCAGACAGATCTCAGTCGTTACCCTACTTTAAATTTAGTTGGAACGCTAAGTCAGGCACTGAATGGTGTCAATCCAAACAATAACAAGGATGACGGATTTGATAGTTCAATTAAATTTGAAGCAAGCAGTAACTTCTTTCAGGGTGGATCAGTGGGGGCGCAAAGTCGCGCTGCAAGTTATGCAGAAGAAGCTGCCAAAGCCAAAGTACAAAATAGTTATATGGATATTCTGGAACAGATTCGCATGACTGAGGAACAAGTCACAAATAAACAACGGCAGATGCAGGTTTTGGTTGCCAGACAATCAACCACCACCAGAACAAAAGAATTATATCAGGAGCAATATAAGCTTGGTACGCGGACAGTAGTGGACTTACTTAATGCTGAACAAGCCATTCATAGTGCAAATATGGAAATTGAAAATAATCGTTATGATATTTATGCAAATCTAGTCCAACTTATCTCGACTACAGGTCAATCACGAGATGTTTATCATCTTAATCGTCTATCCATTCAGGGGGTTGAGGTTCAGCCATGAGTACGATGAATTACCAGCCATATCTTCAGGCAATTTTATTGATTGCCAAACATTATCGTATCGAAACCTCTGAAGAACGTATCCGTTTGCAGATGGATTGGGCAGGGGCTAGTGCAGCAGATGAGGTCGTGAAAACGATTGCACGTCAGATTGGCTTAAGTGTACGTAAAAGTAAATTTTCAAAAGAGATGCTTAATCCATGGCGTTTACCAGTCATCGTGGTATTCAAGGATGGTCAAGTTGGTGTGGTTGATCAGGCAGATGTCGATCATAATGTCAGTATCCAGATGAGTGGTGATCAGGGGCTTGCGCAAAGTTTTGTTGCTTCTGACCTTCAACATGAAATTGAAAGTGTTTATATCCTGCGACCTGAAAAATCAGTTGCAGATGCGCGTATTGATGAATATATCAAACCTTATGAGAGTAGTTGGTTCTGGTCGATCGTGTTACGTGACTGGAAACGATATATCGATATTATGTTTGCATCATTAATTGCAAATATTCTGGCACTGGCAACCATTATATTTTCAATGCAAGTCTATGATCGAGTCGTGCCTTCTCAGTCAATTCCTACGTTATGGGTGTTGGCAGGTGGTGTATTGATTGCGGCAATTTTTGAATTTGTTTTACGTGTAGCGCGTATCTATTTATCAGATATTATTGGTAAACGAGCAGACTTGCGTATTTCAGATCGGGTTTTTGGTCATACGCTCAGAATTAAAAATAGTGAGCGTTCCAAATCAACAGGTACTTTTATTTCCCAAATTCGGGAGTTGGAAGGGGTGCGGGAGCTAGTCACCTCAACGACGATTAGCGCCATTGCCGACTTGCCATTTTTCTTTTTATTTTTGGTTATATTCTGGATCATTGGCGGCAATCTTTTCTGGGTCATGGTACTTGTTGTACCGCTTATGATTATTCCAGCCATATTGGCACAAAGACCACTGGCTAAACTTGCCAGAGAGGGAATGCGTGAGTCTTCGATTCGTAATGCAATATTGGTGGAATCAGTGCAAGGCATAGAGGACATTAAGCTGTTACGCGCTGAATCCAGATTCCAGAATCAATGGAATCATATGAATGAAATGTCTGCCGATATTAGTATGAAGCAGCGTAAAATAGTGGGCGTGATGACTGCATGGACGCAAAAAGTCCAAGGTCTGACTTATGCTCTTGTGGTACTTGTTGGCTGTTTTGCCGTGATTAGTGGAGAAATGACCACAGGTGCATTGGTTGCATGCTCAATTTTATCTTCACGAATGTTGGCACCAATTGCACAAATTACGGGTGTTTTGGGACGTTTACAGCAAGCCAAAGTCGCAAAAAGTAGTCTTGATGAGTTAATGAAAAAGCCAGTTGACCAACCTGATCGGGCGCATTTGATCCATCGCTCAGTATTGTTGGGTGATTATCAATTGAATGGCACTTTATTTAAATATAATCAAGATGATGCAAAACCCAATCTAGCGATTGCTCAACTAGCAATTCGGGCGGGAGAGAAAATTGCAATTTTAGGCCGAAATGGCGCGGGGAAATCCACATTATTGCAATTATTATCAGGCATGCAAATGCCGCAGCAAGGTAATATTTATCTTGATGGTCTTGATTTATCACTGATTGATCCTGCTGATATTCGTCGTGATACAGGGTTACTTAATCAGAGTGCGCATTTGTTTTATGGCACAATCAGGGAAAACCTAACTTTAGGCGCACCTTTAGCCTCAGATGATGACTTGATTCAGGCGCTCAAAATGACAGGAGCTTGGTCATTTGTACAAGATAAAAAAGAAGGTCTTGATCATCTTGTACTTGAGGGTGGCTTAGGTTTCTCTGGTGGACAACGGCAGGCTTTGTTGCTGTCACGCTTGCTTATTCGCCAACCTAATATTGTATTGTTAGATGAGCCAACAGCGTCGATTGATGATGTAGCAGAAAAACAATTTATTGATCATCTAATGAATTGGATGGGGCATCGGACTTTAATTGTTGCAACTCATCGGCGAGCTGTTTTGGCATTAGTTGATCGAATTATTGTCATGAATGAGGGGAAAATTGTGATGGATGGTCCACGCGATCAGATTTTGAGTCAATCAAATAATCAAACTCATCCATCCAGTGGGGCACAATAATGAATGAACAACCACAACAAACAAAACGTCCTGCTAAAGCTTCATTTCATGAACCACCTTTACCTAAATCGAGTATGGTCATCTGGATTATTGGCTTAGGACTTTTGGTGTTCTTTATATGGGCTGCTTTATTTAAATTGGAAGAAGTTTCTACAGGTACGGGTAAAGTTATTCCATCTTCTAAAGAGCAAATTATTCAGTCATTAGAGGGTGGTATTTTGACCAAACTCGATGTTAAAGAAGGTGATATTGTAGAAAAAGGCACCATATTGGCACAACTTGATCCGACTCGCTTTGCATCTAATGTAGGTGAATCGCAGTCTTTGCTCGTTTCTTCATTGGCCACTTCGGCACGTTTACGGGCAGAAGTAAATGGAACTGCATTACAATTTCCCGAGATAGTTCAAAAAAATTCGCAATTGGTTCGTGAAGAAACACAGTTGTATAATACACGACGGATAAATTTAGAAGAGTCAATATCAGATCTAACGACTTCTTTAACATTGGTACAGCAAGAGCTAAGAATGACTGAGCCGTTAGTTGCTAAAGGAGCTGCAAGTGAGGTAGAGGTTTTAAGGTTAAAACGTCAAGCTTCTGATTTACAAAAGCAAATTAATGATACACGTAGTCAGTATTATGTAAAAGCAAGGGAAGAATTATCCAAAGCCAATACCGACGTAGAAACACAACGGCAGATTGTGAAAGGAAAATCAGATACATTAAATCGTACAGTCTTTAGAGCGCCTGTTCGCGGTGTGGTAAAAGAAATCGATGTAATGACTTTAGGTGGCGTAATTCCTCCTAATGGCAAGATTATGTCGATTGTGCCGTTAGATGAACAGCTTCTGATCGAAGCTAGAATTTCGCCAAGAGATATTGCCTTTATTCGTCCAAACCAACAAGCTTTAGTCAAAATTACAGCGTACGATTATGCGATATATGGCGGATTACATGGCAAAGTGACCGTGATATCTCCTGATACGATTCGAGATGAAGTTAAACAGGATCAATTTTACTATCGGGTTTATATTCGCACTGATTCAGATAAGCTGCGAAATAAACAGGGTAAGACTTTTGCGATTACGCCTGGAATGGTGGCGACAGTTGATATTCGCACTGGACAGAAAACAGTGCTGGACTATTTGATTAAGCCATTCAATAAAGCCAGAGAAGCGTTAAGAGAAAGATAAAGTCTTGAATTTTATGGATTTTGTAGTGATACAAAATCCTTTTTTTAATTTTAGATATCTCATTACCGCGCACGAACCACAAGCCGATAATACCCAATCAATAAAAAAATACCTGTCGCACAGCTCAAAAATATGAGTTTAGTTAAAACCAGATAAGTTTGAGTGTAAGCGTCCGCTGAACCCCATGCCTATTTTTTAATTTGAGTTGGATTTCCAGCGATGTGGCAGTAATTCTTCTATTTGGGTCGCTTTATGCGTCGGCAGCCTTTTCAGCACATCACTTAAATAGGCATACGGATCCAAGCCATTCAGCTTTGCTGACTGGATTAATGTCATGATATTGGCTGCTCGCTGACCGCTGCGCAGCGAACCTGCAAATAGCCAATTCTTACGTCCCAACGCCCAAGGTCGCATCTGGTTTTCCACCCAATTATTATTTATAGGTAGATTGCCATCATCCAGATAGCGGCTTAAAGCTGGCCAACGCTTCAGAGTGTAATTGATGGCCTTGGCGGTTGGAGAACTCGATGGCACAGTCAGTTGATGTTGGTTAAGCCATTCATACAGTTGTTGCATCACCGGTTGACTATGCTGTTGTCGGTATTCGCGGCGCTGTTCTGCCGTACCATCGGTCTTTTTCCTGAGTTCTGCTTCTATCGCATACAGTTTCTGAATCAGCACCAATGCCTGTTCAGCGACCTGACTTTTCCCGGTCACATGCAGTTCATGGAATTTACGACGTGCATGGGCCATGCAGCCCACCTCAATGACCTGACCTGATTTAAAGCGTGCTTTATAACCACTGTAATCATCACAGACTAGATTGCCCTGCCAGCCATTCAGGAACTCTGCAGCATGCTGGCCTGAACGACTATCCTGAAAGGGCACTGTTGCAAATAGGCTGACATGATAAGCTAAATATCTTATTTATTTCGAGATACAGCAGATGAATCCCTTCAACTGTCAACGGCAATTTAAAACTGACCCCTTTTACCTTAAAAACAGCAAAGTAAAATTGACCCCTTTGATGATTTATTAAGACTCAATTTGTGGTTGAATTCCTACTCTCTTTTTATCTTTTAGACGATAACTTTCCCCAGATATTTGTACAACATGACAATGATGTAATAAACGATCCAACATTGCTGCTGTCAAAGTAACATCATCTGCGAATGATTTAGACCACTGGCTAAAGGGTAAATTACTGGTCAAAATCGTACTGCCTTTTTCATAACGCTTGACAATCACGTTAAAGAACAGATTCGCTTCTTCACGTCCAAACGGTAAATAACCAATTTCATCGATAATCAGTAATTTTGGGGCGAGTATCACCCGTTGCATATAGGTTTTCAATTTACCTTGCTGATAGGCTGTACTGAGTTGCAGCATGAGATCCGCTGCGGTAATGAACTTGATCTTAATGTTGTTCATGATGGCCTTATAGCCTAATGCCATAGATAAGTGCGTTT
>NZ_JARDAL010000059.1:0-18998 GCF_048957595.1 Acinetobacter sp. AS5
TATTTTGGCACCACTATAAATCAATAACTTACGTCATTAGGACGGAAGAAAGTTTACATCCAGTTGTAAAAAACTTTCGCTTGTATTTTGGCACCACTATAAATCAATAACTTACGTCATTAGGACGGAAGAAAGTTTACATCCAGTTGTAAAAAACTTTTGCTCGTATTTTGGCACCACTATAAATCAATAACTTACGTCATTAGGACGGAAGAAAGTTTACATCCAGTTATAAAAAACTTTCGCTCGTATTTTGGCACCACTATAAATCAATAACTTACGTCATTAGGGCGGAAGAAAGTTTACATCCAGTTGTAAAAAACTTTCGCTCGTATTTTGGCACCACTATAAATCAATAACTTACGTCATTAGGACGGAAGAAAGTTTACATCCACATATAAAAAAGTTTCGCTGGGTGCCTATATTACATTGGTTAACTTACATTGTAATTGTGAATATTTCTCATATAAGGCACTGTTTTTCATAGTCTTATTTATTAAGAAATTACTGTTAAAAATGCATTTAATCGTAGTCTAATTAACGAATTGATGCTATAATGTCTACTCAGAATGCCTATGGGAATTCGAGATATGCAATTTCAATCATTTAGTCTTAGACATCAAAAAATACTCATTAACTTCAATGTGTTTAGCTCTGGCTCGTCTGATATTTTGCTAAAAGGTGTTTTATCTGCCGAATTGCTTATTCTAGTTGATAATTTAAATGCATTTTATTCTGCAGAAGACGGTAGATACGTTGTATCAGCTGAAAAAGTTAACCACGTTACAGGTCTAGATTTTAATAAGAAAACTATCAACCAGATCATGCGAGAAGCTTGTGATTTATCATTTATGATTGATACAGATGTGAAGCAAGCTGCAGCACCTATGATTGACGAAATTCAAATCTTATCAAGTGGCGATATTACTTTTAAACTCACTAAAAGTTTTGATTTTTTTAGAAATTCTCTTAGTTTTAAAAGCATATATGAGAAGCTACCATACAGGTTCACTACTTCTAAACTAGAGTTACCGCAGATCGGTCAACAAATAATGTTAATTGCGTAATTAGGCCTCTGACGAGGCTTTTTTATTGTCTAAAATTTAGTTAGTATATACACAGCTTTAAAGCGAAAAGACTACAACGTTAGTTGGGTTGCAAATATATTTTTAGTTTTATTTTTTAATTCAATCTCAGGCAATGTACGTTGTACGTTGTTTAAAGTGGAGCAGTTATGCAAGATTCTTCACAAGTCTGCATAAGTAAAGGAATTTCAGAAGATGAAATTTTTGGATTATCGCAGTCAATCAAAGACTCAATTATTAATGCCGAAACAAAAACCATGGATCTCTTGGGTTACGGCAACAAAATCAGTAATTTCATAGTCGAATGTTATCTAGATATTCCAGTTGTTGATCAATTCGTTTTTTACTTAATGCTGGTGAATGCCAAAAATAAGTATGCACATCAGCTGCAGCGCGTTATCGCTGAAAAACCTGAATTATCCCAAATTGAAGCATTACAACTAGCGAACAACTTTGTTCTGAATTTTGAATACATCCGTCAAATTCTTTTATTCAAAAATAAAGCTAATTACCTCAGCAATGGCCGTATCAAATCTTTGGCATGGAATACGCTAAATAGTGTTGGTAAAGTGATGCTACCAATGAGCTCTTTACGCCAAATGGACAGCGAACCATTTTCAAGAAATGACGTAGACAGCGTAACTCATAAAAGAATGTTTGCCAGTACGGGCTATTTTGAATTAGATAACAATGCGTTTATTTGCTATCAGCTTGAAGAAACGTTGATTGCCAATCTGTCTGAATTAGATTTTGATAAAAAAGGGCGCTACACAGTTCTCGACACTTTAACGGTTCTTGGATTTAAGGACCGTTTTGATCTTTATATGTATAACTTGATGAAGATCAATGAGTTTCGTGGCGAAGTGGTTATTCCTTACATTGACTTCAAAGCATTAACCGAATTTTCAGTAGAATTTAAATACAAAGCAAGTGATTTTTACCGTAAACGACTTCTTGTTTCATTAGAAAGACTGAATAGCAATCTATCTATTGAATTATTTATTTCTGTTAAGTATGAACCATGCAATAAGCGTACACCAGATCGTGACGATTTTTGCAATTATCGTTTTCAGATTCAGTTGAAGTCCAACTATCGTAAAGCGCTTAATACATTAAATGAAATGTGTGCAAAGGTTCAGGATGAACAGGGCAATGAGCTTAAAATCAGTAATGCGCTCTTCACTTCAGCAATTCGATTAAATAATGGTGAACCTGAAAAAGTAATAGAACTTGTTAAGGATCGTTTAGCTGCTTATACAACTAAGAATGGACCATCATATTTAGCTAAAAATCTTAATTTGGTTGCGTCTTATGTTACGCGAGCTCTAGAAGATCTATATAAAAGTAATCACTTCTTTGAAAGATTCCTAAACGATATGAAGCAAGCAGATAATTTACTTTATCTGAGAAATCGTGATAAGAAAGTTGAGATCGAAAACAAAAGTGCATCTACTTTCTCAAGCGAATTCATTAATATTCGCGACAAAGTTGATGTTACCACTTGTGAAATTCTTACAAACGCTGAGTACATTTCAAAGAAAACGGAAGCTACTGTAATTATTGATTATGCTTTCATACGTAATTCTATTTTTATTACACATCCTCATTTGCGCCACCAGCGAAATGCAGACGAGAAAAAATACATAGATCTCGTGTGTGAAAGCACAAAGCTTTGCCAAATATTCTTTGGTACGGGTAATGAAAATAAAAAAACGTTAACTCAAAACTATTTAACAGAACTCCTGTTTGAACATTTTTTTGATGATAATTTCCACTTGAACTCAGATGTATTGAAGAATCTTCTAAAAAAAGATAAGGACTATTGGGTACAAGAAAAGCAAAAGACATTTATGCGGTTGTGGAAACTTGCAAATGAGTTCAGTTTAAAAGCTATTAGTCCAGCGAACTACAACGGTAAAGAGAGTTCAGACAATGAATAATAAACTTTATTTATGTGCAATTTTTACGGCTACTATATTGAGTAGTAGTGCAAATGCCGATTTTAGTGATTGGTATAAAAAAGCAACTTCAAATGAAGAATCAACTCAGCAAGTGCCAGCTCAACAACAGCAAGCACCTGGTCAAGTTCAACAGCAAGCACCAGTTCAGGTTCAGCAACAGCCGATACAGCAAAGACAATATAATTCTAATCGGAACACCACAGCTACGCGTTACCAAAACAATAATGCAAATATCACTGGTGATTCTGGCCTTGAAGCACGAATGAATAACTTGAATTCGACCATTGAGAATCTAAACAAGTCATCAAAAAGTGGTGACAACCTCACGAATAACTATCTAAATATTGTTCAATTCATAGTGATAAACGAAGAAACACGTAAATTGGATGGTAAAGACAATACATCACTGATCAATAACATGTTGGCTGGTATTGTGAGTTGTCAGAATAAATACAAAGTCGATGTTATACAAAAAGTGAATAATCAACTCCCAAGAGATGTTGCTAACACCGTACAACGGTATTTAAGCCAGAATGGACGCTCTATTGGTGCAAACGGCAACTGTTTATACTAATTAAACCCCCCTTTTAAACCGTCCTTAAAAGGCGGTTTTTTTTATTCTTAAAACATACCTATTTATTTTAAAACCACATTCTATATACTACTAACAGTTTAATGCATATTAATGTGGGTTTTATCATGATCAGTTCTAAAACAATATATGAACTATATCAATTGCTCAATCAATCCGAAGTACAAGAATTAAAATCATCTATAACTGAGACTTTTGGTGCAGATGTGGAAAGTGAAGTTGATAAAAGCCCGGTCTTACAGCAAAAGATCAATTATTTTATTTATCAATATATACATCTCAAGCATCCAGAAAGAACAGACAAGATCTTGTTCGATGCAAATGAGTCAGCTCACGAGGATGTAAAAACAGAACACCTTAAAAGTGAGCCAGTACCCTTATTAAAAGATTTTGTATCAAACAGCAGCAATAAAAGTTTAGCACCTGAAGAACAAAAAGATGTAGTTGCAGTCACTTTACCAGCCGAATTGTCTGACATTCCTGTTGAACCAACAAATCAAAACAATACAGGAAATAATGAAGTAAAACATGACTATAACATTATCCTTGATGGTCGAACTAAGCTAAATATATTGCTCGAAAGATATTTAAGTGGTGTTGATGATGTGGCTCGTGAAATCATTGTGAAGTGCTTTCTTGTTATCTCTGTATTTGTAGCACTGATCTCTCTTGCTATGGTTTTTCTGAATACGACCAATATTAACCAGATCCAAGAAATGTATGACATTGGCCATAAAACATTCCTATTCCAATATGCTGAAGTCTGCAATGTAAATGTTGAAGTTGCAAAAGCGAATCCATGTGTTATCTCAGAAATCAATAAACGTATTTCTGAACTATCAAATAGCAGATTTTGGAACACGTTCGGGTTGGTGCTTTTCTCACTTTTATCGTGCTTTTTCTTCTACCATATCTCTACTTACCGTGATTCTAAAGATAAGCACAACGGCTAGTCTTAAAAGGGGGTAGGGTGTTTTAAAATGGTCTTAAATGGCCATTTTTTTATTTTAATAACAAAGTTTTATAGTTGATAAAAGGTATTCTAAAAGTATAATAGATACACTCTTAAAACTGGAATGCATTGTGCTTTTTAAAATTCCAAAAACGGGTGAGATTGATTCAAGTGAACAATCGATGACAGGCCTGGTACTCAAATCGGCATACAACTTAGTTGCCATTTTCAATATTTGCTACATCTTTGTAGTTGTATTCTTTGTGTTTGAAATGTTTTTAAATACAACGATATACAAGATTAAATATCTACCAGAAACCCTCAATACTCCATCATATATATTGCAAATCATCATATTCATTTTATGTTTTTCTTCAGTTCTGTATGCGATAAACAAAATGTTTGATGAAAAGTACATCCCTACACGCAAAGAAATCTATCTATTCCTTATCTCTTTTACTATCAATAGTTTATTAATATTTTTTTTAGCTACCAAATAACACTGTAATACCAAGTTCCCACCGTAGCCTAAGCAAAAGTTACCTATTTTATTTGGTTTTAAAAGCAGTCTCAAGGGCAGAATTAAAACACAAAAAATAAAATTAATAGTTTTAAAAAATATTTTTTAAAACTAAATCAGTGATAATATGTAACCAATGTTAAGTTTAAGAAAGTATATTATGTCTGATATTCGCAGCATCTATTTTTACGGTAATAATAAAAGTATCAAATTGGGTAAAAACCCAATCTTAAATACTGTCTTTGAAATTTTTCCAGCCACTAAAACCCCTTTAAAGCGGATTCTTAATCATAAACACCAGTGGGTTAGTAATTGCGCTTTTTACGTGCCTAACGATGTGAAAAGTGAATGGGTTAAAACGGTAACACTTTCAATTTTGACAATCTCAATTATGGCTTCCTTCCGTAATGCAATTGCACAGCAAAAAGGGTTGTCACCAAACGATGAAGCGCTTGATGAAGAGGTAGAGAACCTTGTGCCAGATTCGTTATTCAATTCTGCTATTGAATTATCGGATCTTAAAAAAAGTTTATTAGAAGTTTTGCCAAATTTAATGAGCGAATACCTTGCACAAAACTTTGGTGAATACGAAAGCATTATTACAAACGGTGTAGCTAAGCTTTTTATTGATAACCATGAATTTTTGGATAAGCAACTTGATTCTGATGCTGGAACAGATAATCAGATTTCAATGTTGAATTTTACTGACAATGCAGATGAATTATTTCACACAACAAACTATATTTTAGTCCGTATTGCTGATTCAAATGAAAACTTGAAAATCAACTTTACTAACAGCAAACCACATGCAGAACACTTAGGCCGAATTCTGCATACATTGTTGGGGGATGAAAGTTTTGAGATCTCAAAAGGTTCAATTGAGATACCTAATGACGAAGATGGCCAAGAAATTTTCATCTTTGAAAAAGAAACGAACTTTATTGATTTTTACAATTCATTATTGCTGGAAGTTAGTTTTTTTCTAGATCATGCAACAGTCTTAGAGCATATAGAAAAGTATGCACCAATTAACCAAACACTAAGCAGTTTGAGTGAGAATTTAGAAAAGAATATTAACTTTGTCATTTCTTCATTCAAAGAAACTCGCGATCTATCTGCATATTTAGAAAGCCGTGCTCAAATCATAGGGTTGATTCATGAAGCTGCACAAATCGCCAGCATTGAAATACAGCCAGTTGCTCAGGCTAAGGACCTTAAATCGTTAATTGAATCGCATCACCTGGTTACTTTTAATGATAAAGACACCTTTAAACAATTTAATTTATTTTGAGGTGAATATGAAATTTGTTATTAAAAATGGCATTGGTACACGTAAAGTCGAAGTGGATCTCGCATTAGATATACCATTGGTGCTACAAAAATCCATTTCTGTAATTGAGTATGAAGATTTCTTTAAATATTTTAGTGAGCAACATTTTCACATTTGCAAATTTAGAACGTTGAACTTTAAAGGTAATAGAGTAGAGGGAAGTAGTAAGGAATTAAATCGCTTTATCTGGCTTGCTATGGCACATCAAGCTTATATGGAGCGTAAAGCTTTACTACCAAGTAAATATATTGCGGATCTAGAAGCTTCAATTTCAAGCATGTTTAATTTAGAGAGCGAATCGCGAGAATGGTACCGAGCTATTCACAAAGCCATAGATGCTTACCTTAAATCACAATTTCCTGAAGCAATAGAGTTTTTACCTTCCAATATTGCACCACTGGATGAAGTGACTAAAATTCTTATGCAAGAAGTACAGCCAGTGATACCAGTTGCAGACGAGCCAGCGAAGCTTTATAGCTGATTCTAGAAATAATTAAGACATAAAAAAACCATCTAAAAATCAGATGGTTTTTTTGTTTGTGTTTTTATAATTTTGCGAATACTTCAGGATTGTCATTCATAAACTGTTCAATGAAATCATTGTCTAATTCGACATGTTTTGGAAGCTTCTCATGTTCACGAACAATGGATTTTATAGATTCAATATTTTGCTGATTGAAAACAGGTGTTGTACGGCTCTTATAGCCAGTATCAGCCATCGCATAGCGATCATCAAACATACCTGAAGAAGTATTAGAATCGACTTCTGAGTCGCTTATAGATAGTGTTAAGTTGCGGTCTTCAGCTAACTTTAAAATGAATTCGTCAGAGATAAAGTTACGTAGCTCATGCAGCATAGATTCAACTTTATTGTGTTTAAAAAGCACCTTTGCAATTGAACGACAAGATAAGAAACCTTTTGTGATGTTTAGATCTAGTAATTTTTGAGGAATGATTGGATCGCTTTTCTTGTTGCTATTCGCGATCTGTTCAACTTCTTCATCAGTCATAGAAGCAATAATGTTTTTAAAGAAATTGCCATATTGAAACTTTTCAATTTTCTCCAGCATTGTCACTTGTTCTGTATCTAATAAGCAAAAAGAAATAGGTTTAAGCTTGCGTTGGTCCGTTTTGCTTAAACTGCCATTTTTGTTTAAGCGGTTCTCTTTGGTTTTAGCGATAGTTTTAGAGTTAGTCATTTTAAACACCTTTCAATATGTTTTAAACTTTGGTTAATACCAATAATCATATTATAAGCGGTTTTAGCTAAAATACAAAAAATGAACATTTTGTTTTTTTAAAAAAATCTTTTAAATGTTTTTCGTATATACTATAAGAATATCTATCTTAAAAGGTATAACGCGTGATTAAAACTGATACAGGCGATACGATTGGAGAGGGTTTAACGAATCCTCAGGATGAAGTTCTAGCATTGTTAGAAGAATGCTTAAACTCTGAACAATATACAGCTCGTATTACTTATATATGTGAAGATGGCGGTCAATTAGTAGGTAAAAAGGCAGCTTTAAAGATTTTAAAGGAACAAGAGGACAATGGTTTAATGCTGGTGCCAATACCAGTCTTAGGAAAACAACTAAGAGTCTGGAGTGGTTTAAGTAAAACCAAAATGTCTAGTCACATAGGCTTGTACAACAATATACAGTGGTCAAAGTTTGAAAGTGGCGAAAAGTTAATAACAAAGCAAGCGTGGACATTACTTCAACTTAGACTTGGGGTTCATCCAAAATACAAATTGGTTTTAAAAAATGAATTAGATGTCGAGTGAATTATATGTTAGTGAAATTAGCCCTTAGTGGTCATGCTTCTCCAGAAGCTTTAAGTAAATTTGAACGTATCAAAGCGTATGTGCCAGATAGCGCACCTGTTTTGGTCACATACTTTAATAAACAAGTTTTATTAAGTGATCTACTGGTTAATTTTTCTAATTTTTTACCATCGCTCGAAATCACAAAAGATAAAGACATGCTGGTTACGATTAGAGGAAATGAAACACCTTTAGTCGAATTTATTGTCAATTTAAAACTATACAGCATGAAATTAGGCAAACTTTTCTTTGAATTTGAGAATCAATTTAAAGAAAAAGAGCAAGACTTTAAGGACTTTATTAAACGTCACAAACTTAAAGGTTTTGATCATGCCAATTTTGTTAATTACGTGAAACTAGGTGCATATGATAGTGCTTTAGACATTATCAAACACCAGTACGAAAGCGTTAAAAAAACATTCTTTGTACTGTTTAAAGATCGTTTCACCCTATTAGAAAGCAAGGGTTTTATTTAAGGATATTCTATGGAAATGTTAGATCCATCAAACACAAACCCTGGACTCTTTTTAGTCATAATGGCTACGGCAATTGGTACCATACTTTTTGGTTTTTTAATGGTCGCTTTAATTGCACGATATAAGTTCAAGATTAAAGTTACGGTATCTAGTTTTATAGCTGCAGTTACTTTATCTGTATTTAGCTTTATATGCTTTGGTTCACTTGGTCCGATGGAACCTAAATACAGTACTTCAGTTGTTCAGCTTTATGCGTTGGGCTTACTGGCTGGTACTTTAATATTAAATATAGTTCTTCTGAAATTATTCAGCCCTAAAACTATTGAACAGTTAGCTTTGAAAGGTTTTAATAAGTCAGAAAATGAACAAAAAGAGCATTACAAAAACATCTTAAAAGAGTTTAAATGCATTACTGATTTGGAAGATAAAAACAAGCTTAATAAGCGCAGTTTTAACTTGTTAAATGTTTTTAAAAATAAAGGAAAACAAAATGTTTGATTTTAAGATGAAATCTTTGTGTGTTTTGGCTGTTGCCGGATCTCTTTTAACTGGTTGCGTATCTAGTACTATTGATGGAATGGGTTCTAAACGCAAACAAATCATGTTGTATTCTGAAAAAGAATATCTTCAGCAAAGTACTCAGTCTTACAACAACATCATCACGACTGCTAAACAGCGTGGATTGATTGTGAATAACGCTCAAGTAAATAGAGTAGCAAAACGTCTTATCGCACAAGTTCCACATTATCGAGCTGACGCAGCAAATTGGAATTGGGAAGTTAATACAATCCGAGATAATGAAATCAACGCGTTTTGTCTATCTGGAGGCAAGATCGGTGTGTTGACTGGTTCTATCACAAAAATTAATGCAACTGATGATGAATTGGCTGCACTGATCGGCCACGAAATTGCACATGCTTTACGTGATCATGGGCGTGAAAAGGTAAGTAAAAAGCTTTTAACTGGTTTAGGTGTGCTTGCAGCTAGTTCGGCTGGTCTAGGTGACATGGTTGTATCTGGCACAAGCTTACTAGGCGATTATGGGGTTAACTTACCTGGTTCGCGCAAACTTGAAAGTGAAGCGGATCTTCTAGGTGTTGATATTATGGTTCGTGCTGGTTACAACCCACAGGGCGCAATCAGCTTTTGGAATAAAGTAGTAGCCCAAGAAAAACAGGGCACTAAAATTGATTTCTTATCAACGCATCCTACTTCAGAAAAACGAATTGTAGAGATCCAAGACTACATCAACCAAAATTACAGGAAATAATAAAAGGAGCTGGTTATGGATATTTACACAGTTATCCGAGTGAGCAAAAAGTTGTTTGACCACGGTTATGTTGTAATACCAGAACACAAAGTAGATTTTAAATCGGCTTTACTGCTCTTAAATGAACAAACCGTTGATGATCGATTTCTAATATCTAAAGATATAGTAGGTGCTGAAATCAGAGGGAATTTTGCCTTAATTGAAAAGGAGGGGAAGTTTCAATTGTTCACCAAAGGAATAGATTACTTTTGTTTGAATGTTGAGCCTGAAAAATCCAGTACTGATCCTAAACCTGAAAAAGAGGTAAAAAAGAGTAATGTTGTTCTCAAAAACCGTTATTTATATAAAAGTGGCGTGAAGCAGATCGGGGAGCTGGACACGTACAAGAAAAGAAGCGTCAAGATTACGAATGTAGGAAAACCATTTGTACTAAAACAAAAATTGCATGACGTTCCAGATTGGCTTTTTGAAAAGCTAAAAGACCAAGAGGTATGTTGGATCTATTTTGAATATGCTGAAGAACAATTATCAGAAGCACCAATAGAAACTGCACCAATCAATTTAAAAAGTGACATTGAAAGTTGTGTTAAATACTTTAAGTTACATGGTGAAAAAACAAGAAAAAAACCAATTATCAATGCTGAAGCACCAGGTAACGTAAACCTATTCAGATATTGTGATTTACGGCGCATTGATCAGGAATTAAAAGTCTTATTTGTTTGTAGTGAAAACTATCTTTGGTTACTGGAACAAAATAGACAAGATCCACTACCTAACATCAAATTAAACAATATTAGTTTTGGCGGTTGGATCATTCCCAAGACGACAAACCAAGATATGTTAAATAAGCTAATAATGTTAGATAAAGAATTGAAAACGAATCCAGGTGCTTATCATCTAAGGGATTAAGAAAGGTTTCGGCAAGAAACGCCCCTCAACAAAAGTTCTGTTTCTTGCCTACACCTTAGAGGTCAATAATGAAAACAAAAAGCCATTCCCTTACGAAAGTTCATGACCTTAAATTATCAATAGTTTAATACACCTACAATAAAAAAGTTTTAGTGATCGTGGTGATCTGTTTCAATTACGTCATTATTGTTTGCATTAAACTTAGCTTGCTCTTTATAAAAATTATAGTCGGCATTGTCGTATACAAGCTCTTTTGGGTAAGGGATACCAATTTCATCAAGCTTTAAAGCGTAATAATGCGGTATTGGCTTGGTTGGATTGAAGTATGGTTCAGGGTAGTACTGAGTAACGACTTTAGCGGAGTAGGAGTTAACGAGTTGATCTACATCGCTTTCTATTGTTTTTTGTTGGTCATTGTAATAAGAGTCAACAAGCTCTTTGTCTGAGTGGCTTGCTGCACAACCTGAAAATATTAAAGGTATTAAAATAGCGATAATTCTATAATGTTTCATTTTAAATAGGCTCAGGTGTAGTGTATATTTAATGGAACGTTAAAATACTTTAGATTATACATGACTTTTAAAGATGCTGTAACACCACCTTTTAGCAGAGGAAAAAGAGAACATAAGTTCTTGGCTAAAATGTTAAAATCTGAAAAAGATAAGATTAAGCTTTATACCAAAAGCTTAAGAAAAATTACTTTTAATGAGCTTTTAATTAGAGCAACTTTAATCTTAGTTGTGGTTTTTGCGTTAAGTTTTTGTATCTTTGGCGTATACCTATCTTTGAACGGTTTATTTTCAAAAGATGTGCATTTAGGAATTATTGGCATTATAGGTGATAGTAGTAGAATAATATTATGTACCATCTCAGCTATATTGTGTGCGGTTACAGCCTTCAAATTGTTTAAGAAAGCAAAAATTGACTGGAAAGAACATCAGTCATCAAAACGATATGCCAAAGCAATAACGAAAGAGTACCAGTCATTAAATAATTTGATTTTGGAACAGATTAAACAAGATAAAACAGGCAGTTATTGGCTGAACAGCAAAGAGATCCTGAGCATAACAGAGCAATACGAAGATAACATAAATGAAAACACAAAAGATTATCTGGTAAGTTTTACGCAAGATACGACTAAAAAGTATGTTAGGTTTTACATATATAATAATTCGCATATCTCTAATGGGTATACCAATGTTTTACATATACACTCGACTACTTTAACAATTTATTCACATTGTCTAAGTTATTCGGATTCGTTAAGTGTTAAAGACCTTTTAGCTATTTCTGTTAAAAGTATTTGCATAAATTATTAGTTTTACTATAATACTTTTAAGAACAAAATTTAAATGTTTCTTACGACATTAAAAGAATGGGAGGCTTATAGCTTCCCATTTTTCTTTTTAAAATAACTATTATTTTTCTAAAACATCATTTGCCTTTTTCTCAAAACCCTTAACTTCTGCTAAAAGTTCTTTATTTTGGGCCATTGTGTCAGTAAAGGTCTGTTTCGAGAATTTAATGAATTCCAATGCATCATTGATTGATTGTTCTTTGCTGGGCTTCACGTACTTAGGCAGCTTATTGAATTCAGTATCCACATTTCTATTGATCGCAGAAAAGTCTTTATCAAGCGACTCGAATGCTGCACTGGTTGACTCAAGCTGTATACGTTCAGAAACTCTATGGTCGATGTTTTGGAACACCAGGAACACACATACAAAAACTAAACTAGCAATTAAACTATTTTTTAGAACAACTGTATCCATTTTTAAACCCTTTAACATTTCTTTGATATTTTTAGTATAATCACTTCAATGTCTTTAAAACTTTTTTTAAAAAATATGTCTAAAGCCTCTAACGTTGAGCTATTAAACTTTTATAGTCTTGTGGAAGTACCTTTTAAATATGCTCACAAAGAGGTGTTGTTCTCCATTTCTATTTTATATTTTAACGGTAAAACTAAATCATACGTTCATTATCACAAATTTGAAGATGAAGAATTGCAGACTGTTCTAGGGTATGTGGTTTCGGAGAGTCTGGCGTGGACCTTTGGATCTTTGAAAACTGATAAATTCACTGTTAATCAGAATTTTATTTTCAATACAGTGCAAGAAGTTGAAAAATGCCTTAAAGAACAAATAAATGCTGTATATAAAAGCACGGGTATAAATGCTAAGTTTTCCATGCAATATGCCTTAAAGGATAAGCCATCTGCAGAAAACAACGACTTATTAGAGAAGATATTTGCGATTGATAAAATGCTACCATTTGCTTTTACATTTAATATTAACGGCGGTTATGAAGTTGCATTAAAAGAATGTTCGTTAAAACTAATTAATGATATTGGGTTTTTCGCTTAAAAGTCCTTAAACTATTAAATACCACTTCATTAATACTTATTTTTAATTATAATGTGGGGTATTAGTAGTTTTAAGTTAGGTCATTAAGTAGTGAATAAGAAAACCCTTACCATAGCGATATTGTCAGTTTTACTATTTGGTTGTGATAAGTTAGAGCCTTCAAATACTGATACTGCATCTCAAGAAGAACAAATAGATCCCATTGAAAAGAAAGTTGAGGAACAAGTTCGCAAATATGATGAACGTGTTACCACTTACAATCCATCTAACTACAAATTACCTCAATCAAGCCTTTCTACCACCAACCACAAAGTAGCGTGTAATTTTGGTGTAGGGGGAGATCTACCAGCTTTGGCATCAAATGGCATGTTCTCACAGCCGTTATATCGTATTGAAGCTGAGCAGATCATGGATAAAGTTCAGGGCGATGTGATGTATGCCCCTTATTCAATCGCAACATCTGTTGAGGGTGATGTTTTATATGAATCTGAAATTGATAGCTTTGATCGACAGCTAAATACATTACGAAGTTATCAAATTAAATCATCTGAACAAAATATCATTTCGT
This sequence comes from Acinetobacter sp. AS5, assembly GCF_048957595.1. Classification (NCBI taxonomy): domain Bacteria; kingdom Pseudomonadati; phylum Pseudomonadota; class Gammaproteobacteria; order Moraxellales; family Moraxellaceae; genus Acinetobacter; species Acinetobacter sp. AS5. The sequence goes on from NZ_JARDAL010000059.1 coordinate 13,855, forward strand.
CATCTGGCTTTTACACCAATTCAAACAAAGCTGTTCGTATGGCACCTATCCGCAGTTACCCGGTTGCTTATGTGAAGCGCTTGGACGGCGATATTGTTTCTACATCTATGTTTAATGATGCATGCGACAAAGAAGTAGGTGTACGTAACTACAAATGGCGCGAAATTGATGTGTCGGGCAAACCATATGCAAGTTTGGCATCCACTGTATCTGAGCAGATTGTTCGGGTGAATCAGTTTGGCATGTTCACCAGTGCATCAAATTTTTACAGCTACTTCAGTAGTGAGTTTGGCAACTTCTTGGCTGCAAATAACAAGTTTAGATCCGCATTGGAGAAATCAGGACGTTTCCCTAAAGGTTCAAAAATCTACGTTCCATCTGAGATTAAAACGTCTGATGAAACACTGGTGATTACGAAGAACCCTGAGCTTGAAATTACAGACTTCCAAAAAGACAAGGTTTTAGAGGCATACAACAAAGAGGCCAAAATGCGGAATCTTGGCCAGATCGTATTCAAGGTCTACAACCTCAAAAACAATACTGTTTTCTATACACCATGGAATGAAACCAAGCACCGTGAAGCGGTCGAGTTTGAACCTATTGTTGTTATCGATGGCAAGGCTTATTCAGCAGTTTGGCATGTTCCTAATACTTTGACATTCAATGATTCGACCAGTGCTGGAAACTTAACGTATTACAACGCTACGGCGCATAACGCATTCGTCAATGCTGTTAAAGGTATATACCAAGGTCAGCAAAGCATGGTTGGTACAGAGCACGAAGATGATACCGAATATTCAATGAAGACTGCAGTTGAATACCAGAAAGCTCAGGCAGAGAAATAATATGGAATTAAGCACTATTGAAAAGAATACCGAAGCTCAAGACATTCAATCTGATGCGTATGACCAGCGTGTACATTCAGTATTGATAGTACCTGAACATGCCCTAAAAAAAATTGAGTCGATGATTTTGGCTACTGGTCATGTACAAAGTGACAGTACCAATCTTTTAGAAGTTTTAAGGCCAATGCCTGAAGAATTCAGAAAAGACGTTGATAACACCGAATTTACAGAAAAAGAAAACGGCGACATCGGTGATGCAGCCGTGGTCATTGTTGATGGTTTGATTCACGACACAAAACGCGGTGTTTGGATCTCTCAAAATTGGGGTTGTGGTAGTCCTAAATTCACCAAGCTTATTCAGGCTGGAGCTGAGCCACCAATTGAACTGATTGGCAAAAATAAGGGGGATAAGTTTAGTGCGACTTTAACGCACGAATTTCAAAAAGCGTATGAGCGAATGGGTTATACCCAAAAACAGGTCGGTTTTATACACATCCTATCAAATGGTGCACCAACGACTTTCTTTAACTACCTGAGTGACGAATTGCTGTGCAAACTGGAATTCATATCAGTAGACAACAACCGTTTAAACGCCTCACAAACTAACTTTTACAGTGCCGTAGAGCGAGGATCTGTTTCAGATTGGGGAGTGAGCTATCACAGAAAACCTTTTAACTTAGAAAATTACCCGATCAATTCTCTATTGGTGTCGGGATTAACAATAACTTTTATTTTGTACCTGATTTACAGCTATCTTTTTGGAGCTTAATAACAAATGAAATATTTAAACAGACCATCTCAAAACCGCGAAAACCATCATTACTTTAATCAACAACAGGGCGACAATAGAAAACAGCACAATCCGAACCATCATCACCACTCTATTAGCTTAAATGATGTATTTCGGTCGTTATTAGCCCTTACTCAACTAGACAAAGACATCCCGACATTGATCAAGCTTTTTGAAGAACAAGGGCTTGAAATATGCGAAACGCGTGTACGCACTTGGTCAACACCCGTGCATATCAACAATAGACCAATACCACACATTATTTTTGTTGGCTTTATGAAATTACTTGAGCGCATCAATGCTGAAGCGAAACTCAAAGATATTAATCTGTTTGATCTGTCAGAGATCTTGGACGATATACGCAACTAACAATTAAGTGGTTTAGCTATGACTGAAGAAATAAATAGTAATGAAAAAAAAGATGGTCCTATTACGGATGTAGGTAAAAAGTTTGCTGGTGCACGTAAAGACAACCCATCACCAGACTTTTCAGGCAACATGAATGGAATTAAGTCTGACAGCCTAGTGACTAAAAAGGAATATTGGCAAAAGCCTGATTTTAGAGCTGATGCCCAATCTGGCCACAAACCTGTAAAACATGCACTATTATTTTCTTTGGTCTATGCAAACTTAACCAACAAGCCTTTAGGGGGTGGTTGGTTTAGCATAGGTCAAAAGCAATGGGATGATGCCTACATTGCTACACTACACTTCTTAAAAAACAAATATGAAAGCTCACACTACGAACTTTTAGAACAACTGACAGACGACTTTAATGCGTACATGACCGTTAAGTTTGGTGCTGGACGAAGTGAAAAAGATATTTTAGAACGCTACTCAGCTGGACGACATACCAATCGCAGAGTTAAACACCCACTATCATTTAGTTCAGACACACAGTTACGCTTAAATAATCTAATCCCTTTAGGATGGCCAGACGATCGTGTACTTGATGCAGATAATTATGGTGCCAAAAAGTTATTAAACACTGAGACTGGTCAATATAAGTGGTATGCCGTTAAATCCATTTCAGCAAAGCGCTTTCAAACACTAGATAATTGGACAGAATACGACACATTCAATGCAGCACTAGAAAAAGTAAAAACATTTTTTCAGCCAATTTTAGATGAACGAGTCATAGAACCCAAAAAAGGACGCGCAAAACCCCCAAAAAGACCGCGCTACGACAGAGTTGAAGTACGCGAGGGTAAGGACCATCGAAAGGGTGAAAACATCGATAGCCAGTTGCTTATGGACTATTTCAAATTTTCTGGAGTCGAGTTCGGTAATTGGGTAAATCAAAAGGAACGTGCATGGTTTCTGAATTGCACGTATGACTCACTAATGGATCTTGTCGAACTTCTAGGTCTACCCGTTACGTTCGCATCTTTAGGCGGTAAGCTAGGAATAGCATTCGGTTCGCGTGGCACAGGCGTTGATAGCGCAGCAGCTCACTTTGAACCAGGTAATATGCTTATTCATTTGACCAAGACGCAAGGTGTTGGAGCACTAGCCCATGAGTTCGCGCACGGATTTGATTGTGTTTTGGCAAAACGAAACGGACTCAATAATAACTTTTTTAGCGAATACTTTCTTTACACCAGTAAAGGGCGTTACTCAGTACAGAATCATCAAGAGTCAGCATACAAACATCTTAAAGATGGCCAGACTGCAGATAAGTTTATCAAGCTGGTTAATTATCTTACTTTTAAGTCAACCAAATACCTTGATTACGAAGAAAGACAAGGCGGTACGGGCTTTATGAATAACGCCATGCACCTAGATCAATCACGGTCAATGTATTGGTCACAGCCAACAGAAATCTTTGCCAGACTGTTTGAATGTTGGGTGACGGATAAGCTGGCTGAAAATGATCAACAAAATGGGTTTTTGGTGCACGGCACAGAAGAGTCGGCAAATAGTTGGAATATGAAGTTAAGCGCATATCCAACAGGCAGAGAACGGGCAATTTTAGTTGATTTGATGGATGATTGGCTAAAAGCATTAGTGAGGTCGTGGACGAAATGAATGCAATCACTAAGACCTCAAAAAAAGAACGGATCTTATTCAATAATCCCAAAGCAACACGACTTTACAGGGAAGCAATAACAGAGCTTATTGCGTTTAAACCTTGGGAAGTTAACGCCACTGAGAATATGCTTACGATCTGCAACACCTACCGCTATGTCGTGAATAAACGTTGTTGTTTAGGGTACGAGTTTTGGTGTTACGACCGAAGCGAAAAAGAATGGGTACGTGTTAAGCCCTCAAGCGGTCGCCACAACTATGGGAAAAACTGGTGCAAAACAAATGACAAAAACAATGGTCTACAAGGCAGTAAAACGAGCAGATTTTGAGTATTCAAACGCAGCGCGTGGATACGTGTATCGGGGAGAGAAAATATCTGATGCTGAAGCGGAAAAACTAAAGCATAAATGGGCTAAAAAAGACCTGATGGACAATGCAAAAAAAGATGGATCGTTCACACCAGAATCATTAGAAATGTTCAAAACCTTGGTGAATCATGTATCACCACGGGAGTTGACCGCCAAACAGCAAGCTTTGACATACCATAGCCTTAAACGCTACACAGATTGCGTATTTAACCTTTATGAAGTCACCGCTAAACAAACACCTCCAGCAAAACTAAAACGACCGTACAGCATGCCTAGACTGGATGGTACGGATAACCCTTGGAACCAAGGCAAACGAGAAAACGATGTCTATATATACAAGGGGATTGAGTACAAAGGCATTGAAGCGGAAACAGCAATGCATAAAGTGGTGATTGCATCAGAATTAACGGCAATTGCCGGATTGGATAATCAGTTAGCGAATCTGGCCAACGAAACAGGTGTAGCGTTGTTTTCAGAATTTATTGAAGTTGCACACCAGAACAATGATTTAAAGGATTTAACATATGTAGTTTTTGATTATGTAAAACATCTAATTGTGACGATTGATCGCTATTTTGATTTAAAACTGAAATCTAACGTGTCGGTCAGTATTTCAGTGAACCGAGTAGCTGGCTATTCAAGGTATAGCATAGTTCAACGGAAATAGACGCACGAACGCAACCAGTGACATTACATGTGTCGTCAATGACAGCTTATGTGTCTCGAACGTGCACGTAATTTTGGATTGATTGGTTTGAATGCAGAAAATGTAAATTATGCAAAGTAACACCATGAATATAGCTGATGATTGTACGGTAGTACGTAGACCGTATCAAAGAATGACGACAGCTAACATGCTTAAGATTTGTTATAATAAACAAATTGTTAGTATCTAAACGACACATGAGCTGTCATTTTTTGGAAATTGCGACTACCCTATTCATTTTAATTCGAACTTTAACTTATGTTCACCTGAAGTCTAGTTAATAAAACTTTTAATAATTTTATTTATTATTTTCAATAACTTATATAAATAAAAAAATAATTATAAATTTTTGGTTCATGAACCTAATGAATTTATTGATACTTTTATAAAATAGAGTTAATTTGTCC